>NZ_JBVAYV010000039.1:0-36438 GCF_055412805.1 Pseudarthrobacter kochi | reverse complement strand
CCCCTTGGTTCTACTTTCTTCCTCCTCTGATATCCGCCCCCTTCTCCCCCCCTTCCCCCCCTCGGCGGTGGTTTAACGCGGGTCGTGCGCCTAGTAGCCGGAGGTCCCGATGAAGACCTGGATGAACGCGAAGAAGATGGTGGCGATCACGGCGACGTAAAGCAGGGCCGTGATGATCCAGCCCGAGTCGCCCAGGATCCTGGTCGGCCCGGCCGGCAGCCGGATCACGCCGTGGGTCACATTGCGGACGGTGACCCAGACGAACAGCGGAATCATCGCGGCCCAGACGATCATGCAGAACGGGCAGAGGACGTGGATGGAGTACAGCGCCTGTGACCAGAGCCAGACCACGAACGCGAAGCCCAGGGTCACGCCGGCCTGCAGGCCCAGCCAGTACCAGCGGGCAAACGTGGCTCCCGCGAGGATGCCCATGGCCGTGGTGATGATGACCGCGAACGCCACGATGCCCATCAACATGTTGGGGAAGCCGAACACCGAGCCCTGCCAGGTCTGCATGACCTGCCCGCAGGAGATCCACGGGTTCACGTCGCACACCGTCACGTGGCTGGGATCCTTGAGGACCTCAAGCTTTTCCAGCACCAGGGCCCCGGAGGCCAGCCAGCCGACGACGCCGGTGATCAGCAGGAGCCACGCGAACGGGCGGTCGCGGGTCATCGGGGGCAGCGGCCGGTCGGCGGCGGATGGGCTGGAGCTGTGCTGCTGCGCGGCTGCCTCGCCGGTGGCACTGGAGATGCTGGGCATGGAATGACTGTCCTTCGGTCGGGTGCAATTGGTGCGATTGTATCGTCGGAGACTGGATGACGTCCGGGCGGCGCCGCGCCTTCATAAGGGATTCGGTCCACGGTGGGGGCCGGATGCCTTGCTTACGCCAGCTTTGACGGGTCCTGTGAGACAATGATCGTGGCTGGAACCCGATCCACATCCGGGTCCCGGTCCGGCGACTTTGTTCCCAAGACCGCCAATGATGAGCAGGGAGCCACGGATCCTCTGATCCAGGCTGTCCCGCAATGCCATTGGACGGCACCTGGTTGTGGCGTGTAGATCAACGGGTTTCAGAACAATTCCGCCGGCCCTCCAGGGCTGCCGCACCCCACTGCCGGTGCGAACCTGAGGGTATCCAATTGACTTCTGTCAATGCCCGCGGGTGTTGACAAATATTTGCCCCAACGGGTGCCGGATGTGGCGGTACGTCAGGGGCAGGAGTGTCGCCACATATGGATAATGACCAGGTTGTAACAGGCAACGAAGACGCGCTTGTCACGAACGCAGAAGCCGAAGCATCAGCTGTAGCCACGCCGCCGAAGCGGCCCGTCCGGACCCGCCGCAAGGCCCTTCCCAAAACTGGGACCGCAGCGGACACGGCGGCGGATACAGCAGTTCCCGCCGTCATGGCGGAGGCCCCGGCCGCCGAAGCCAAGGCCAAAGCACCCGTCCGCCGCTCCCGCGCCCGCAAGGTCACTGAACCGGCCGAACCCCTTCCGGCCTTCGCTGACGAAGCCCCGGCCGAGCCCGCAGCCGCTGAAACCCCGGCAGCCCAAACCCCGGCCGCCCAGGCCGCTGACGTACCGGTGGAAAAGCCTGTCCGGCGCCGGGCCAGCCGCGCCAAAGCCGCAGCACCGGCGGCTGAGGCCCCTGCAGCAGAGGCCCCGGCAGAGGAAGAAACCGCTGCGGCCCCCACAGCCGCGGACACAGCAGCCGCCCCCGCCGCAACCGGGACGGCCACCGCCGAGACGCCCGCCGAAGCACCCTCCGCCTCCTCGCTTTTCCTGGAGCCGGGAGCAGTCACCTCGATGATCTTCCAGGCACCCGACCTGACCGCCGTCGTCCGACCGGCCCCGGCTGCCGCCGCAGTGGCGGAAGCCGACGAAGAAGAGGGCGAAGAAGGCGAGGGCGAAGACGCCGGAAGCCGCCGTCGCCGCCGCAGCCGCGGCCGCCGCGGACGCAGCACCCGCGGATCCGACAGCGAGCCGGGCGTCGAAAGCGACTCCGACGATGCCGGAGAAGAAGCGGAAGAAGGCTCTGAGGAGCAGCTCGAAGACGGCGTGACCTCGCGCCGCCGCCGTCGGCGCCGCCGTGGCGACCAGGACCTGGAACTGACCGGCGGGGGAGACGACGACCCGCCCAACACGGTGACGCGTGTCCGCGCCCCCCGTGCGGCCACCGAGGCCCCGGTGAACAACCGTGTCACATCCCTCAAGGGTTCCACCCGGCTCGAGGCGAAGAAACAGCGCCGCCGCGAATCCCGCGACACCGGCCGCCGCCGCACTGTCATCACCGAGGCCGAGTTCCTGGCCCGGCGCGAGTCCGTGGACCGCCAGATGATCGTCCGCCAGCGCGACGACAGAATCCAGATCGGCGTCCTCGAGGACGGCGTGCTGGCCGAGCACTTCGTCTCGAAGACCCAGCAGGATTCCCTGATCGGCAACGTCTACCTGGGCAAGGTCCAGAATGTCCTGCCGTCGATGGAAGCCGCCTTCGTCGACATCGGACGCGGCCGCAACGCCGTGCTCTACGCCGGTGAAGTCAACTGGGAATCCGTCAACCTCGAGGGCAAGCAGCGCCGGATCGAAAACGCACTGAAGTCCGGTGACTCCGTGCTGGTCCAGGTCACCAAGGACCCGGTCGGCCACAAGGGCGCCCGCCTCACGAGCCAGATCTCACTGCCCGGCCGCTACCTCGTGTACGTACCCGGCGGTTCCATGACCGGCATCTCCCGCAAGCTGCCCGACGTCGAACGCAACCGCCTCAAGCGGATCCTCAAGGACCGCCTTCCGGAAGATGCGGGCGTCATTGTCCGCACCGCCGCCGAGGGCGCGTCCGAGGAAGAGCTCACGCACGACATCAACCGCCTCCGCGCCCAGTGGGAAGGCATCGAGGGCCAGTCGACCTCGACCAAGATCCTGGCCCCCGAGCTGCTCTACGGCGAACCGGACCTGACCATCAAGGTGGTCCGCGACGTCTTCAACGAGGACTTCTCCAAGCTGATCGTCTCCGGCGAGGAAGCCTGGGACACCATCGAGGCCTACGTCACCTACGTGGCACCGGACCTCGTGGGCCGGCTGGAAAAGTGGACCAAGGACACGGACATCTTCGCGGCCTGGCGCATCGACGAGCAGATCCACAAGGCCCTGGACCGCAAGGTCTTCCTGCCTTCCGGCGGCTCCCTCGTGATCGACCGCACCGAAGCCATGACCGTGGTGGACGTCAACACCGGCAAGTTCACCGGCAGCGGCGGCAACCTTGAGGAAACCGTCACCAAGAACAACCTGGAAGCGGCCGAGGAAGTCGTCCGGCAGCTCCGGCTCCGCGACATCGGCGGCATCATCGTGATCGACTTCATCGACATGGTGCTCGAATCCAACCGCGACCTCGTCCTGCGCCGCATGGTGGAATGCCTGGGCCGGGACCGGACCAAGCACCAGGTGGCGGAGGTGACCTCGCTGGGCCTCGTGCAGATGACCCGCAAGCGGATGGGCACCGGGCTGCTGGAAGTCTTCGGCGAACAGTGTGAAGCCTGCGACGGCCGCGGCATCGTCACCCATGACGAGCCGGTGGAGCACCGCCGCGCCAACGTGGTTGCCGCCGAGCACCACGTCCCCCGGACCGAGCAGCACCAGCCTGCTGCACGGACCGAACGCAAGAGCCGCCGCCGCGGCCGGGGCGGCCAGGGCACGGACGAACAGACCGCACCGGCAGCAGTGCACGCCGAGCCCACCGAGGCCGAGCGCCACGCCAAGGCTGAGGCAACCCGCGCGGCGCTGGCGAACATCGCCGCCGCGGCACATGCTGCACACCTGCACGACGGCGAATCAGCCGCCGCTGCCGATGCCGGGGCCCGCCAGGCCGCTGTCGAGGCGGCTGTCGAGCTGGCCGCGACGGAGGAAGCGGCCGGGCGTCCCGCCGCTGTGCTGACGTTCGGCGGCGAGCAGGTCGCCCTGCCGTTCGTGGAGCACGCCGACGAGTCGACTGCACCCGCGCTGACCCTGGACCTGCTGACCGAGGCCTTCGCCCACCTGGGTGAAGCCGAGGCAGCCCCGGCAGCGCAGGAACCGGCAGCCAAGGCTCCCGCGGGTAAAGCGCCGGTAGCCCGGACCGCTGCGGCAGCTCCGGCCCGCACGGGCGGAACCGGCCCGGGACGCGCCCAGGCACCGGGTTCCCAGACCGAGGCGGAAACCGAGGCCGGCACCTCCCGCGCCCGCCGCGGACGCCGCAACCGCAGCGCCAGCCGCGCCCAGGGTGCAGCCAATGAGACCTCGGTGGAACAGCGCCGGGAAACTCCGCAGGCGGCAGCCGTTTCGGTGCACGAGGCCAAGGTCCCGGCCGCAACCACGCCGGCGGCCAAGCCTGCCGCGAACGAGCCGATCATCCTCGGCGTCGGCGTCCCGGCCTCGGAGCTCTAGCACCGGAACACTTCAGCAAGGCCGCGGGTGCGGTCCGGACCGCGTAGCAATGCGCCAGGTCCGGGCCGTGCCCGCGACTTCGTTAAGGGATGCGGCTAGGCTGGATCCCTGACACGGGGTGCCGCGCATCGAGCCGGCTGAGATCCAGACCCGTTGAACCTGTCCGGTTAGCACCGGCGAAGGGATGTCTCCCGTGACCACCGCCTCATCGTTTCTTCCTGCTGTCCCCGCCCCTGCGGCCCCCCGCATTCCGCGGGTGCTCGCCATCGCCGGCTCCGACCCCTCGGGCGGGGCCGGGATCCAGGCCGACCTCAAAAGCATTGCCGCGCATGGCGGCTACGGCATGGCGGCCATCACCGCACTGACCGCGCAGAACACCCGAGTCGTCAGCGCCGTCCACGTCCCGCCGGCGGACTTCCTGACCGCCCAGCTCGACGCGATCAGCGAGGACATCAGCATCGATGCCGTCAAGATCGGGATGCTGGGGGATGCCGCCGTGATCGACGCCGTCCGCAGCTGGCTGGAGAAGGTCCGGCCCGCCGTCGTCGTGCTGGACCCCGTGATGGTGGCGACGAGCGGTGACCGGCTGCTGGAGGAGTCCGCCGAGGCGGCCCTGCAGGCGCTCCTGCCGTACGCGGACCTGATTACGCCCAACCTCGCCGAACTCGCGATCCTGCTCGAAGAACCCGTCGCGGGCAACTGGGCCGCCGCGCTGGAACAGGGCAAGCGGCTCGCCGCCCACACCGGCACGACGGTACTGGTCAAGGGCGGACACCTCGACGGCGATCCCGGTAGCCACAGCAACGACGGCGGGTGCCCGGACGCGCTGGTCAACACCGCCGGACTCCTGGCCCAGGACGTCGTGGTGGTGCCGGGGGAGCGGGTGCCCACCCGCAGCAGCCACGGCACCGGCTGCTCGCTGTCCTCGGCGATGGCAACCGTACAGGCCAGGGTCGGCGACTGGGAGGCTGCACTCCGGGAGGTCAAGCCCTGGCTGCAGGAGGCGCTGCGTACCTCGGCGGACCTCGACGTCGGCAGCGGCAACGGCCCGGTCCATCACTTCCACCACGTCCAGCAGCAGACCGAGGCCCACGGCAGGACAGGCCGGGTACCGGCCGAGGGTGAATTCGCCCTCGCGCTCCGGGACGCCGCCGCCGCGGACCTCGAGGCGATCTACGGCCTGGACTTCATCAAGGCCCTGGCCGACGGATCGCTCCCGGAGCAGGAGTTTGCGTACTACCTCGCCCAGGACGCCCTCTACCTGAACGGCTATTCCCGGGTCCTGTCCCGCGCCGCCGCGATCGCGCCCACGGAGGCCGAACAGCTCTTCTGGGCCCGCTCCGCGCAGAACTGCCTCGACGTCGAATCCGAGCTGCACCGGACCTGGCTGAAGGGCCGCACGGCCACCGTGACGCCCGGACCGGTCACCAAGTCCTACGTGGACCATCTGCTGGCCGCCTCGGTCTCCGGCAGTTACGGGGTGCTCGTGGCCGCCGTGCTGCCGTGCTTCTGGCTTTACGCCGAAGTAGGGGAGGCCCTGCACGCGCAGTTCCTCGCCGCAGGCGCCCCGGAATCGCACCCCTACGCGGTGTGGCTGCGCACCTACGCCGATGAGGAGTTCGCCGCCGCCACCCGGCAGGCCATCGCCCACACCGACGCCGCGGCCCGGGCGGCCTCGCCGAGTGAACGGAAGGCCATGACCCTGGCTTTCCGGCAGTCCGCCCGCTACGAGGTTGACTTCTTCGACGCGCCGCGGCTGCACGCCTGACGTGCAGTGCCCGGGGAGCCTGTACGATAGGTGGGCACGGTTCCGGAAGTCGTTGCGGCAACGTCCTGTCCATACAGGGTGGCGCCTATCACGTACCTCCCTTCGGAACCAGCCTCATTTGCGGCCGAAGGCAAAATTAGCGTAGTCTAGATCTTCGGTGCTTACGCCAACACTTGGGTTATGACCTTGAGGACGCTCCACTTGATTTCAGGTGCGATTGTCCACGGGATAGCTCATGGGTCCCCCCGGGGAACCCACCGGCGTAGAGGCACAGCGTGAGCCGGACCATAAACTTTGGACCCAGGTTCCGCACGCAAATCTAGTAATAAACGTCGAGAGAAGTGAGTTCCCCAGTGGTGTACGCGATTGTCCGCGCAGGCGGCCGCCAAGAGAAGGTTTCCGTTGGAGACTTCGTTACCCTGAACCGCGTCCCCGGTGGAGCCGGCAGCACCTTTGAGTTGCCCGCACTGCTCCTGGTAGACGGTGACAAGGTCACGTCTGCAGCTTCGGACCTGGCCAAGGTAAAGGTTACGGCTGAGATCCTTGAGGACCTTCGCGGTCCCAAGATCGTCATCCAGAAGTTCAAGAACAAGACCGGCTACAAGAAGCGCCAGGGTCACCGTCAGGAATTGACCAAGGTCAAGATCACCGGTATCAAGTAACTACTCGTTACTGTTCAGGTTTTCAGCAGATTCCCCAGAATTTTAAGGCAGGCATTTCCAAATGGCACATAAAAAAGGCGCGAGTTCCACTCGCAACGGTCGTGACTCGAACGCCCAGTACCTCGGCGTCAAGCGCTTCGGCGGCCAGGTAGTTTCCGCAGGCGAGATCATCGTCCGCCAGCGTGGCACCCACTTCCACCCGGGCGCCGGCGTTGGCCGCGGCGGCGACGACACCCTGTTCGCCCTGACCCCCGGCGCTGTCGAGTTCGGCACCCGCCGCGGTCGTCGCGTGGTAAACATTGTGACTGCTGCAGCTGCAGAGTAACAACAAGTCTTAAATCGGTGGGGCGGGCCATTAGGTCCGCTCCACCGGTGTTTTAACCGCATTACAATCATCCTGGGCGTCTTTGGACACCTGAGGGAACAGCACTGAGGAGATCCACGTGGCTAGCTTTGTAGACCGGGTAGTACTGCACGTATCCGGCGGTACCGGCGGCCACGGTTGTGTCTCCGTCCACCGCGAGAAGTTCAAGCCGCTGGGCGGTCCTGACGGCGGCAACGGCGGCAACGGCGGTGACGTCATCCTGCGTGTTGACCCCCAGACCACCACCCTGCTGGACTACCACCACGCCCCGCACCGCCACGCCACCAACGGCGGCCCCGGCATGGGCGACTGGCGAGCCGGCAAACACGGCGAAACCCTGATCCTGCCGGTCCCCGTCGGCACCGTGGTCAAGTCCAAGTCCGGCGAAGTCCTCGCCGACCTCGTCAGCGACGGCGCCGAATACATCGCAGCCGCCGGCGGCATCGGCGGCCTCGGCAACGCCTCGCTCTCCTCGCAGAAGCGCCGCGCGCCCGGCTTCGCGCTGCTCGGCATCGAAGGCGAGTCCAGCGACGTCGTCCTGGAACTGAAGTCCATCGCCGACATCGCCCTCGTCGGTTTCCCCTCCGCCGGGAAGTCCAGCCTGATCGCCGCCATGTCGGCCGCCCGGCCCAAGATCGCCGATTACCCCTTCACCACCCTGATCCCGAACCTCGGTGTCGTCCAGGCCGGCGAGGTGCGCTTCACCATCGCTGACGTCCCGGGCCTGATCGAAGGCGCCAGCGAAGGCAAGGGCCTCGGCCACCACTTCCTGCGCCACGTCGAGCGCTGCGCCGCCCTCGTGCATGTCCTCGACTGCGGCACGCTCGAGTCCGACCGTGACCCGCTCTCCGACCTCGCCGTCATCGAGGCCGAGCTGGAAAAATACGCCGTGGACATGAGCTACAGCGGGGCCGACGGCGAAGTCGTGCCGCTGAACCACCGCCCCCGGTTGATCGCGCTGAACAAGGTGGACCTGCCGGACGGCAAGGACATGGCAGAATTTGTCCGCCCGGAACTTGAATCCCGTGGCTACAAGGTCTTCGAAATCTCGGCAACCAGCCACGAGGGCCTCCGCCAGCTTGGCTTTGCCATGGCAGAAATCGTCCAGGCGGCCCGCGACGCCCTCGCTGCCGCCCCGCCGAAGGTACACGCCCCGGTGCTCAAGCCCCGCGCCGTCAACGAGTCCGGCTTCAAGATCCGCCGCGAGGAGAAGAACCTGGAGCCGCTGTTCCGGGTCCTGGGCGACAAGCCCGTGCGCTGGGTCAAGCAGACCGACTTCACCAACGAGGAAGCCATTGGCTACCTCGCCGACCGCCTGGCCAAGCTCGGCGTCGAAAATGAACTCTTCAAGCAGGGTGCCAAACCTGGCGACATGGTGGTCATCGGCGAGGACGACGGCGTCGTCTTCGACTGGGAGCCGACCATGATGGCCGGCGCCGAACTGCTGGCCGCCCCGCGCGGCACCGACGTGCGCTTCGCTGACATCGGCGACCGTCCCACCCGTGGGCAGAAACGCGACGAACAGGTCGAACGCCGCGAGGCCAAGGCCGCGGCCCGCGCCGAGCTCGAAGCCGAGCGCAAGGCCGGCATCTGGACCGAATCCGTCAGCAGCCGCCGGGTCGCCAAACCGCTCAAGGAGAGTGGATTGGGCGCAACAGATGACGAGTAAAGCCGTCACTGTGCCTGCCGTTACGGCCCCCGACCGGTCCGTGCTCTCCGGCGCCCGCCGGATTGTGGTCAAGGTGGGATCGTCGTCCCTGACGTCCATCAAGGGCGGCATCTCGGAAGAGGCCCTGACAGACCTCGCTGACGCCCTCGCCCACAAGCGCAACGCCGGAACCGAGATCATCCTGGTGTCCTCCGGCGCGATCGCCGCCGGGCTCGCCCCGCTGGGGCTGGCGAAGCGTCCCCGCGACCTAGCCACCCAGCAGGCGGCCGCGAGCGTGGGCCAGGGCCTGCTGATGGCCCGCTACACGCATGCCTTCGGCGCCCACGGCGTCACCGTCAGCCAGGTGCTCCTCACCGCCGAAGACTTCATGCGCCGCAGCCAGCACACCAACGCCCTGCGCGCCCTCGACCGGCTGCTCAGCCTCGGTGTCGTGCCCGTGGTCAACGAGAACGACACCGTCGCCACCCACGAGATCCGCTTCGGCGACAACGACCGGCTCGCGGCCCTCGTGGCCCACCTGGTCCGCGCCGATGCCCTCGTGCTGCTCTCCGACGTCGATTCCCTTTACGACGGCCCGCCCGCGCACGGCGCCCGGCCGATCTCCCATGTCACCGGTCCGCAGGACCTGGAGGGTGTCAGCATCGGACGTACCGGCAAAGCCGGCACCGGCACCGGGGGAATGGTCACGAAAGTGGAAGCGGCCACCATTGCCGCCGGTTCCGGCATTCCCGCCCTCGTCACCTCCACCGGAAACGCCGCCGCCGCGCTGGCGGGCCAGGACGTGGGCACCTGGTTCTCCATCAACGGCGCCCGGAAACCGGTCCGCCTCCTCTGGCTGGCGCACCTCGCCTCCGTGGAGGGCACGCTGGTGCTCGACGACGGCGCCGTCCAGGCCGTCCGCGACCGCCACACCTCGCTGCTCCCGGCCGGCATATCCGCCGTGCACGGACACTTCGAGGCAGGCGACGCCGTGGAGATGGTCTCATCCGACGGCACCGTCATCGCACGCGGCCTGGTCAACTACGGCGCCGGGGAGCTGCCGCAGATGCTGGGCCGCTCCACAAAAGAGCTGGGCAAGACGCTCGGCCGCGGATATGACCGGGTAGTTGTTCATGTTGACGATCTGGTGCTGGTCTAAGCCTCCCGCTCGCCTAAACTGGAAGCATGACTGAGGCCCTGACCCCCCGCTCTGCCGTGCTCGCCGAGAAGCTGTTTGCCGACGGTCTCCTCCCCGCGGACGGACCGGCGGAACTTGACGTCGTGGCAGCCGTCCACGCCATCGCCGACCGCTCCCGCCAGGCCTCCCGCAGGATGGCCCGCGCCAACCGGGCGTGGAAGGACCGCGGGCTGCGCGCCATCGCCGCTGCACTGCTGGAGCGCAAGGCCCACATCCTCGCCGCCAATGCCAAGGACGTAGCGGCCGGAAGAGCCAACGGCACGTCCGCGGCCATGCTGGACCGGCTCACCCTCACCGACGCCCGCATCCAGGGCCTCGCCGCCGCGCTGGAAATCCTCGCCAACCTTCCCGACCCGGTCGGCAACGTGGTGCGCGGCCAGACCCTGCCCAACGGACTGCGGCTGCGCCAGGTCAATGTCCCCATGGGCGTGGTCGCAGCCATTTACGAGGCCCGGCCCAACGTCACCGTCGACATCGCCGGGCTCGGCCTGAAGAGCGGCAATGCGGTCATCCTCCGCGGCGGGACCGCCGCTGCCGCCACCAACGAAGCCCTCGTTGCAGTGCTCCGCGACGCCCTGGAGTCGGTGGGCCTGCCCGCCGACGCCGTGCAGAGCGTTGACCAGTTCGGCCGCGAAGGCGCCAACGCCCTGATGCGCGCCCGCGGACGGGTCGACGTCCTGATTCCCCGCGGCGGCCGGGACCTTATCCAGTCCGTCGTGGCGAACGCCAAGGTCCCCGTGATCGAGACCGGCGAAGGCAATGTGCACATCTTCCTGGACGCCTCCGCCAACGAGGACATGGCCGTGGAGATCCTGCTGAACGCCAAGACCCAGCGGCCCAGCGTCTGCAACACCGTCGAAACCCTGCTGGTCCACTCCGCCTCGACCGTGCTGCCCGCCGTCGCCGCCGCCCTCCGCTCCGCCGGCGTCACGCTCCATGCCGACGAACGGATCCGCGCCGCGCTGCCGGCCTCCGTCGACTCCGTCCCCGCCACAGACGAGGACTGGGCCACCGAGTACATGGACCTGGACCTCGCCGTGGCCATGGTGGACAGCCTGGACGACGCCGTCAAGCACATCCGCACCTGGTCCACCGGCCACACTGAGGCCATCCTCACCAACGACCTCGGCAACGCCGAGCGGTTTATCGCCGAGGTCGATTCGGCCGCTGTGATTGTCAACGCGTCCACCCGCTTCACCGACGGCGGCGAACTCGGTCTGGGCGCCGAAGTGGGCATTTCCACCCAGAAGCTGCACGCCCGTGGCCCCATGGGCCTGACGGAACTGACCACCACCAAGTGGATCGTCCAGGGCGAGGGCCAGATCAGGGCCTAGCAACGCTGTAACATGGAACAGAAGTCCGGAACGGCGGGGATACCCGCCGTCGTCAAATCTTGAACTCACTAGGGGAGAACATGCTGTCGCAGCAGATCGCCACAATCGTCGCCGCCGCGGGCGGAACAGGCCACGAGGAACTCGCACCGATTATTGCGCCGCCGATCGTCGTCGGCGGCGTGATGTTCGCGCTCCTTATGGTCCTGCTGTTCGTCACGCTGTCCTACGGCAACCTGGGCAGGCGCCACGAAGCCGTGCAGGAGCACGCGGATCCGCACCGCCAGCACCCGAACAAGCACGATCACAGCCAAGGCCACTAATATTTCCGCCATCGTGAAGCAGCGCGGCGCCAAGCGCCGCCTGCGTCTGGGTGTGATGGGCGGCACCTTTGACCCCATCCATCACGGCCACCTTGTCGCGGCCAGCGAGGTCGCAGCCAAGTTCGACCTGGACGAGGTCGTCTTCGTGCCGACGGGCCAGCCCTGGCAGAAGATGAGCAAAAAGGTCAGCGAGGCCGAGCACCGGTACCTCATGACCGTCATCGCCACGGCGTCCAACCCGCGCTTCACCGTCAGCCGGGTGGACGTGGACCGGCCCGGGCCCACATACACGATCGACACCCTCCGGGACCTGCACACGCTGCGCCCTGACGCGGACCTGTTCTTCATTACCGGCGCTGACGCCCTGGCGCAGATCCTGTCCTGGAAGGACATCGACGAACTGTGGTCGCTCGCGCACTTCGTCGGCGTCACCCGGCCAGGCCATGTCCTGGATGGAATGGGCCGCAAGGACGTCAGCCTGCTCGAGGTTCCCGCGATGGCGATCTCCTCGACGGACTGCCGCACCAGGGTTGCGGCAGGGAACCCCGTCTGGTACCTCGTCCCCGACGGCGTGGTGCAGTACATCGCCAAGTACGGACTATACGGCGGCGACCCGGACACCGGGGACACTTCCGCCGGCAATGGCGCCGTCCGCTATGACCGCAGCACCGAGATAGCCCAACCCGCCAGCACCGAATGAGTTTGCAATGAGTCAGGAACAGCCACCAATCCGCAGCCGTCGCGAACTGCGACAGGCCAGAGATGAACGCCTGGAAGCGAACCAGGAGCCTGGACCCCCAGGTCCCGGCGCGGTTCGGCCTGCCTCGAAAACCCCTGTTGATCCCGGCGAGCCCACCGAAGCGGAAGTCACCGGCCGGCGCCGGATTCCCGGACCCGTGGACTCGGCCCGCAACACCGCCGGCTCGGAACGGTCCTCGCAGGTCCGTGCCCGGGACCGCGCCACCTTGCGCACCATCAAGGAACTCGCCGAAAAAGAAGGCAACCTCGCCGGCGGCGGACAGCCCACCAGGCGCCAGCTCCGACTGCTGCAGCTCGCCGCCGAAACGTCCCCGGCGACCGCCGCCAACCTGATCGTCCCCGCCTCGCCCCGGACCCGGGCCACCCCGATCGTCCCCCGGCCCGGCGTGGACAGCCCTCCCGCTGACAGCGCGAAAGCCGCCGGGCGGACGGCCGACGGCGCCCCCGCCGGCCCAGGCGGTCAGGGTCCCGCGGGGATGACCGTGGAACAGGCCCTCGCCGCACGGGAACTCCTGGCCCAGCAGGCCCAGAACCAGCTGGCCAAGATGGAGCACATCAACGCCACGGACCCCGACGCCGTCGATCCTCAGGTCCTGGCGGAGCAGATCGCCCTGGCCGAGCGGGCCGCCGTCCTGAACCGCCGGGCCGCCGCCAAGCAGAAGCTGGCCGAACAGGCCAGCGCGCCGGAACCGGCTCGGAATGACCCCACCACAGCCAACAACCTGGCGATGGTCACACCCCTGGAGTTCGTCCAGGTCCCCGGCGTGGAGCGGCCCGTCTTGAAGCGCCCTGCCACGTCGTACGTTCCGGTCGTCACCAACGCGGGCCCCCGGGTTGAGCCGTCCCGGAAGTCCGGTACCCGCCGTCAGGGTGCACCACGGCGGGGGGCTGCGGGCTCTGCATCCGGCCGCGCCGGCGTGCTTGCCCGCGCCGAAGCCGCCGCCAAGGCTGCCTCGGCACCGCAGGTAGTGTCCCGGCCCGCGGCAGGGATCCACTCCGCGGGCATGTCCGAGGAGGACTTCACCGGCAGGCCACCCGTCGCCGCGAACACCGCCTACGGGCTCGATCCCCTCGACGCGGACACCGCCGGCCTCGGCCGGGCGCGGCGTCTGCGCCTCGTGCAGCTGGCGGTGCTGGCCCTCGGCGTCATTGCGCTGATTGCCGGCATCACACTGATCATCACCGGCCTCTCCGGCTAAGCACCTTCGTTCGTGGCCTTGCCTTCCGGCAGACAGCCATTCCACGCATTTCAACAACACAAGCTTTTTCACCCCAACAAGGAGTCCCGTGACTGCAACAGAATCATCCATCGCCTCAGCCCGCCACGCAGCCCGAGCTGCCGCGGAAAAACTCGCCGAGGACATCGTCGCCATGGACGTCAGCGAACGGCTGGCCCTGGCCGACATCTTCCTGATTGCCTCCGCACCGTCCGAGCGCCAGGTCAACGCCATCGTCGACGGCGTTGAAGACGAACTCTCCAAGTTCGAGCTCAAGCCTATCCGCCGTGAAGGACGCTCCGGCGGCCGCTGGGTCCTGCTCGACTACGGCGACATCGTCATCCACGTCCAGCACGAGGAGGACCGCGTGTTCTACGCCCTGGAGCGCCTCTGGAAGGACTGCCCCGTCGTGGACCTGCAGCTCGGCGACGACGCGTCCGCGAAGGCCACCGCAGCCTCCGACGCGGAGTAGCAGCCCGGAGTAGCGGAATATGCCCGATTTGGAATTTTCCGAAAGGCTGTTCTAAGATATTTGAGTTGCTTCGGAGAGATCCGGACAAAATCCCGGGACCGGAAGCGTGAGCTGACGGGGTCGGAGCAACGAAAATTCGGGGCTGTGGCGCAGCTGGTAGCGCACCTGCATGGCATGCAGGGGGTCAGGGGTTCGAGTCCCCTCAGCTCCACCGGATAATCCGCCGGAATCGAAAGATTCCGGCGGATTTTTTTATTGCCGGGTTACCGCCATGGTGCGGAGTAAGTCTGTGTGCATGGGGTCTTGCCGGAATTCCAGCGCGGCCGGGCGCGCCGATTCGCGTGAACCGGAATTGTGGTTTAAGATAAACAGGTTGCTTCAGGGAAGACAGTCCTTTGCAGGACAGATTTCTGCGGCAAATTCGGGGCTGTGGCGCAGCTGGTAGCGCACCTGCATGGCATGCAGGGGGTCAGGGGTTCGAGTCCCCTCAGCTCCACCGAAGAGGTCCTGCTCATGGAGCAGGGCCTCCTTTGTTGTACGGGTGTCTCCGTCTTACCGGGGTCGCCGTCTTACCGGGGTCTCCGTCTTACCGGGGTCTCCGCTCGGCGCGGACACCCGCCAGCCGTGTCACCTGCCGCGGCGCCGGCTCTCCCGCCAGGCCCGCCACGCGCCCGTGGACCACAGGGCCCACAGCACCAGCAGCGGCTGGAACAGCAGTCGGACTCCGCGGCTCACGTCCGAGTTCAGGCCGAACGAATCGGTGCCCGTAGCGAACTGCGAGATGTTCCCCGGGAAGACCGCCACGAAGAAGGCCGCAACTATCCACCCCAGGGCCACCCGCCGGCGCCTGAGCAGCAAGAGGCCCAGTCCCAGTCCGATCTCCACCAGGCCGGAAGCGACCACCACAAAGTCGACGTCCAGCTGCAGCCAGGCCGGCACCTGGGCGCGGAACGCCTCACGTGCCCAGCCCAGGTGGCTGACGCCGGCCAGGATCAGGAACCCGCCCAGCACCAGCCGCCCGGCGGTCCGCGAGCCGGAGCCCAGCCGGGAATTCGTGTCCTTGGGCCTAACCGGGGTGTGAGCCATGGGGTGCCGCCTTCTGTTTGGTGGAGCCAGCTTAGCAATGCCGCTTCCTGGGCATCTGGCCGGGCTGCTCGACTAAAGTTGAGGACGTGAATGAGACCCTGCCCCCGTGCCCTGAATGCTCCAGCGAATACACGTACGAGATGGGGGCGCTCCTGGTCTGCCCCGAGTGCGCACATGAATGGTCGCCCGCCGCGGAAACGGAGCCCGGCGACCAGGAAGCGAAGCCGATCAAGGACGCCGTCGGCAACATCCTCGCCGACGGCGACACCGTCACGGTCATCAAGGACCTCAAGATCAAGGGCAGTTCCACCGTCATCAAAGTGGGCACCAAGGTCCGGGGTATCCGGCTCGTCAACGGTGTCGGCGACCACGACATCGACTGCAAGGTCGACGGCGTCGGCCCCATGCAGCTGAAATCCAGCGTGGTCAAGAAGATCTGAGCAGTTATGTCCGCAGGGATTGACGTCCCGGTCCGCTCCGCCGACGTCGTGGCCATTGGCGGGGGCCAGGCCGGGCTCTCCGCCGCCTACCACCTGCTGCGCCGCGGCCTGGTCCCGGCAGGGACCGCTCCGGAAGGCTTTGAACCATCCGGCGGGCGGGCCATGAGCTACATCGTCCTCGACGCTGAAGACGGCCCCGGGGGAGCCTGGCGCCACCGCTGGAAAAGCCTTCGCATGGCCACTGTGAACGGCATCAGCGACCTGCCTGGTATCCCGCAACCCTCCGTCGATCCGGAGGAAGCCAGCTCAAGCTTCCTGACCCGGTACTTCGACGGCTACGAACACCAGCTCGCCCTGGCCATCGAACGTCCCGTCAAAGTCCGGGCCGTCTCCCGGGAGGACAACAACCCGGCCGGGCGGCTGCGGATCACCACCCCCCGCGGCGACTGGTCCGCCCGGGCCATCATCAACGCCACCGGCACCTGGACCCGCCCGTTCTGGCCGATCTACCCGGGACAGGCCACCTTCCAGGGACGGCAGCTGCACGTCGCGGACTACGCCTCAGCCGAAGAATTCCGCGGCCGGCACGTCATCGTGGTGGGCGGTGGCATCTCTGCCGTCGGCCTGCTCGACGAGATCTCCCAGGTCACCACCACCAGCTGGTTCACCCGCCGGGAACCCCTCTGGCGGGATGCCGCCTTCGACCGCCAGGCCGGGCACGACGCCGTCGCGCTGGTCGAGGAGCGCGTCCGGCAGGGCCTGCCGCCGCAGAGTGTCGTCGCCGTGACCGGCCTGATCTGGACTCCGGCCCTGCGGGCGGCCGCCGCCCGCGGTGTCCTGGAGCGCCAGCCCATGTTCACCGATATCAGGCCCGGGGGAGTGCAGATGGCGGACGGCAGCTTCCTGGCCGCCGACGTGATCCTCTGGGCCACCGGCTTCCGCGCCGAACTGGAACACCTCGCCCCGCTGCACCTGCGCGGCCCCGGCGGCGGGATCGCCATGGACGGCACCCAGGTGGCCGCGGAACCGCGGGTCCACCTGGTGGGCTACGGACCGTCCTCGTCCACGATCGGAGCCAACCGTGCCGGCCGGGCCGCGGTGGCGGGCATCCTGCGTTTCCTGGGAGAGCAGGATAAGTTGGCAGGGGCCCTCACTCAGCGGGCCTGAACACCCAGACTCACATACCCCACTCACCAAAAGGCGGCAGCTCGCGCGTGGCGGACAACAAGCTCGAATCCCTCTTCTCCCGGCTGGGCAGGTTCCCGGATGTGGAGGCGGCCAACCTGCAGGCCTGGGACGCCACGGACACGCTGCTCCTGGACACGGCCCGCGACATGCTGGCGGCCGGGCTCCTGCGCCCGGGCGGCAGGCTCGCCATCATCGGGGACCGCTACGGCGCCCTGACCCTGGGGGCGCTGGCTCTGGGCGGACCGAACCCCGACGGGGACGGACCCGGCCTGGTGAACGGTCCGGTCCGGGTGCACCAGGACCTCATCACCGGTGAACGTGCCCTCCGCAACAACGCCGGGAAGCTGGGCGTCGACGGCGGCTTCGAACAGTTGCCGCTCGGCGCCGGGCTCCTGTCCGGAGCCACCGTGGTGCTGCTCCAGCTGCCCAAGTCCCTCGCGGAGCTGGAGGAGATTGCCGACGCCGTCGCCCGCCATGCCGCGCCCGACGTCGTGCTGCTGGCCGGCGGCCGGGTCAAACACATGAGCCTGGGCATGAACGCCGTGCTCGAACGCCACTTCAGCGACGTCCAGCCGCAGCATGCCCGCCAGAAGTCGCGGGTCCTTCTCGCCCGGGTTCCCAGAGCTGCCACCGGCGCCCCGACGTTCCCCGTCACGGAGGTCAACGCCGGGCTCGGATTGACCGTCTGCGCCCGCGGCGCCGTTTTTGCCGGCACCGGGCTGGACATCGGCACCCGGTTCCTGTTGGACTTCCTGCCCCAGATGCCGCCGGCGCGGCATGCGATCGACCTGGGCTGCGGCACCGGAATCCTCGCCGCCATGTACGCCCGCAGCAACCCCGGTTCCCTGGTCACGGCGACGGACCAGTCCGCCGCCGCCGTCGACTCCGCCCGGGCGACCGCGCAGGCCAACGGCCTCGCAGGCCAGATCACTGTCCTGCAGGACGACGCCATGGCCTCGCTGCCGGCGGCCAGCGCCGATTTGATCCTGCTCAACCCGCCCTTCCACGTCGGTGCGGCAGTGCATGCCGGGGCCGGCATCAAACTGATCGAGGCGGCCGGACGGGTCCTCGCACCGGGCGGGGAACTCTGGACGGTGTTCAACAGCCACCTGCACTACCGGCCCGCGCTGGAGCGGCTGGTCGGCCCCACCCGGGAGGTCGGCAGGAACCCAAAATTCACGGTGACGGCAAGCACCCGCAAATCCGCCGAAGTGTGAAGGAGGGCTTGTGGGCGGTCACAGGGGCGTAACGTACGATTCTGACATAAGCAGTGCGCAGCCAAAGACGTTTAGGGGTATCAGTGTCTGAGATCCGCCAGCCCTCGCCGAGGCGCGGAACCAATTTGCCCCGCATGGGGGACTTCAACCTCACGGTGATCCTCGACGCCATCCGGCGTTCCCCGGCCGGCCTCAGCCGGGTGGAACTGGCCCAGATCGTTGGCCTGTCCCCGCAGACCATCTCCAATATCTCCCGCCGGCTGCTGGACCAGGAGCTGATCTACGAGGCAGGCAAGGAAGGCACCGGGCCGGGCAAGCCACGGACCATGCTCAGGCTCAAGTCCTCCGGAATGTACGCCGTTGGCGTCCACCTGGATCCGGCCGTGACAACGTTTGTGCTGCTGGACCTGGTCGGAGCGGTGGTCAAGCATTCCCGGATGAAGACCCCCGCCGGCACGGATCCCGGGGCCGTCATCGACACCATCGCCGCCGAAATCAAGCAGCTCATCGCAAACTCCGGCGTCGACCCGGCACGGATCGCGGGCCTGGGGATCGCCTCGCCCGGACCGATCGACCTCGACGAGGGCACGGTCGTTGACCCGCCGCTGCTGCTCGGCTGGGACCGCGTACCGCTCCGCGACGCCCTGGCCGCGGCCACCGGGCTGTCCACCATCGTGGACAAGGACGTGACCAGTGCCGCCGTGGCGGAGACCTGGGCCGGCGGTCCGAGCGGCGCCGGAAGCTTCGTCTTTATGTACATGGGCACCGGAATCGGCTGCGGGATTGTGCTCAACGACGAAGTCGTCCGCGGCACCTCCGGCAACGCCGGCGAGATCGGCCACATCATCGTTGATCCCGATGGCCCGCCGTGCGACTGCGGCCTGCGCGGCTGCGTCAAGTCCTCCTGCATTCCGCAGGTGCTGGTGGCACGGGCCGTCGAGGCCGGTGTGCTGGAGGGCCCGCTGGAGGCCGTGACCGGCTCCGCCATCCAGGAGAGTTTTGCGGCACTGTGTGCCGCGGCCGGCGCCGGGGACCCGAGGGCAGAAGCGATCATCGACCACTCCGCCGTGCTGGTGGCCCGTGCGGTCTCCGCCGTCACCAACGCCCTGGACGTGGACCGTGTTGTTTTCGGCGGACCCTTCTGGACCTGCCTTTCGCAGCGCTACCTCGAACGGATCCCGGAGCTCGTCCGCGAAGGCAGCGCCACCCGGAAAATCCATGAGATCGAAGTCGTCGGCACCGGTGTCGGTGAGGACGTCGGCGCGATCGGCGCCGCCTGCCTCGTGCTCGAACACACGCTGGCACCCCGATCGCAGCGGCTCCTGCTGGAGGGCTAGAGCCGGCGGACTGAACCCGGCGGACTGAACCGGCGGACCCGACCCAGCACTCCGGCGTCAGTCGATGTCTTCGACGACGGTGCCGAAGGGAATGGACTCGTCCACGTGCGCCTGGTGGCCCGTGGGGCCGCGGTTGTAGGACACCTTGACACCGTGCGCCTTGTCCGCCGCGGACTGCATCAGGATGGGCCGGACCGTGTTGATGAAACTCTCGCTCTTGCCGGCGAGATACTCCTGGTAGCTGGCTGGAAGCTGGATCATGGCAAAAGGATAGTCCTGCGCGGGCACGATGGGGAGTGCCTCCGGCAGCTGTCGCGGACCGCTCACGCAGTGGCCATGATGAGCCTCGGGGCGAACAATGTTCTGTCCGTGACCGAAATATGCCGTAAAGCTGCGTCTTAATTCGGGGACCGACTTGAACGACTCCCGGGTGGTCCGTAAAGTTCTATCCAAGTTACCTCAGTAACGTGTCAGCGATCCTCCGCTGAAGGTCACCCCATGGCGGCCCGGGAGGGTGTGGGTGCCCCCATGTGGGCCTGACATTTGCTCACGGACAACTTCGTATCAGGCGTAACAGTCGCGGCTGCGTCCTGCTGGAGTTTCCTCCGTGTTCCCCAAACTCAATTCACCGACGGCCCCCGTTGTCCGGGCACAGCCGTCGGTGTTCACAGCCAAGGACGCAAATGTCTCCACCAAGCCTTATTGACAGCCATCCAAATCTTGCCGGAACGGCTCCGGTCGCCCTGTCCTATGAACTGTTCCCGCCGCGGTCGCCCGCAGCCGCGGAATCGCTCTGGACCACCATCGGCGAACTGGAAAGCACGGATCCGGACTACGTTTCCGTAACCTACGGCGCCAGCGGCTCCAACCGGAACACCGCCGTCGAACTCATCAACCGCCTGGTCCAGGAAACCACTCTCCGGCCGCTGGCGCACCTGACCTGTGTGGGGAACTCCCCGCAGGAGCTCGCCGAGATCATCGGCGAACTGCTCGACGTCGGCGTCCGCGGCATCCTGGCACTGCGCGGCGACCAGCCCAAGGACGGCGGTGTCCCTCCCGAGGGATCGCTGCGTTACGCCCAGGACCTGATCGAGCTCATCCGCCGCGTCGAACAGCGCCGCTCCGCGCTCCTCTGTGCCGGCAAGGTGGCCGTCGGGGTCGCGGCGTACCCCACGCGGCACCCGGAATCCCCGAGCGAGGCGCACGACGTCGAGGTGCTCCTGGCCAAGCAGCGCTCCGGTGCCGACTTCGCCATCACCCAGGTCTTCTTCCACACCGAGCAGTACGCGGACCTGCTGACCCGGGCACGCCGGGCCGGCGTCACCATCCCGATCATCCCCGGCGTGATGCCGCTCACCAGTGTCCGCCGGCTCACCCGGCTTAGCGAGCTGACCGGCGTCGAACCGGCCCCGGAACTCATCGAACGGCTCGCCGCCGCCGACACCGACGCCGAACGCACCCGGATCGGGGTCAGCGCCACCGTGGACCTGGCCAACGCCGCCCTCGACGCCGGCGCCCCCGGCCTGCACCTCTACACCTTCAACGAACACGCCGCAGCCCTCGACGTGCTGGACAAACTCGCCCTGCCCCGCCCGCGGAGCGGCAACCGGCACAGGAGCCACCAGCGGTTGGCCGGCCGCCGCCAGCTCGCCAGCTGACCACTTCCTTCCCTCCGCACCACGCCACCAACTCTTAGGACTTTGCCATGACTGAAAACAACACGCTCAATGCCACTCCGTTCCCGGCTGCCTCGATCCTGGGCTACCCGCGCATCGGCCGCCGCCGCGAACTGAAGAAGGCCGTCGAGGCCTACTGGGCCGGCACAATCGACGCCGCCGCCCTGGACGCCGCCGCCAAGAAAATCCAGCTCGGCACCGCCAAGCGCCTCCAGGGCCTGGGCCTCACCGAAGCCGCCGCCGTCCCCGGCACCTTCTCCTACTACGACCAGGTGCTCGACGCCGCCGCCCACCTCGGCGCCGTGCCCGCCCGCTTCGGCAACCTCCTCAACGCCGAGGGCCAGCTCGACGTCGACGGCTACTTCACCCTCGCCCGCGGCAACAAGGACCAGCAGCCCCTGGAAATGACCAAATGGTTCGACACCAACTACCACTACCTCGTCCCGGAAATCGGCCCGGAAACCACCTTCTCGCTCACGTCCAACCGGATCGTCGAGGAATTCGAGTACGCACTCGCCAACGGGGTGGAAACCCGCCCGTACATCGTCGGCCCGGTCACGTTCCTGCTGCTGAGCAAGGCCTCAGACGATGCCCCGGCCGGCTACAGCCCGCTGTCCCGCCTCGAGGACGTCCTGCCGGTGTACACCGCACTCCTGGAGAAGCTTGCCGCCGCCGGCGCCAGCTGGGTCCAGCTCGACGAGCCCGCCCTCGTGGTGGACCAGGACACCCCGGCCGAGGAAGTCCAGGCCGCCGTCGCCCGCTCCTACGAGGTGCTCTCCGCCGCCGCGAACCGCCCGCAACTGTTCGTCTCCACCCCGTACGGTGCGCTCAACGGCCAGCTCGGCACCCTTGCCGCGACCGGCATCGACGCCCTGCACCTGGACGTCTTCAAAGGTGAGGTCCCGTCCGCCGCTGCCCTCGCCGCCCTGGGCACCAAGACCCTGGTCGCCGGCGTCGTGGACGGCCACAACATCTGGCTCAACGACCTCGCCGCCTCAGCGGAGAAGATCGCCGAGCTGAAGAAGTCCGTCGCCAGCCTGGCCATCAGCACCTCCACCTCCACGCAGCACGTCCCGCACGACGTTGACGAGGAAGTCCAGCTCTCCGCGCAGCTGCGCAGCTGGCTCGCCTTCGCCGACCAGAAGGTCACCGAGGTTGTCACCCTCGCCGGCCTGCTGGGTGACCCCGAGACCGTCCGGCCGGCCATCGACGAGGCCACCCGCATCATCGCCGACCGCGCCGCGGCCGCCGGCGTCCGCCGCGCCGAGGTCCGGAACCGCACCGCCGCCCTGACCGACTCCGACTTCAGCCGTTCCGCGTACGGCGTCCGCGAAGCCGCGCAGGCCGAGGCCCTGCACCTGCCGCCGCTGCCCACCACCACCATCGGCTCCTTCCCGCAGACCGGCGAAATCCGCACCGCACGGGCCCGCGCCAACAAGGGCGAGCTCAGCACCGAGCAGTACAAGCAGCTGATGAAGGATGAGATCAAGCGCGTTGTTCAGCTGCAGGAAGAGCTCGGCTTCGACGTCCTGGTCCACGGCGAGCCCGAGCGCAACGACATGGTCCAGTACTTCGCCGAGAACCTCGAGGGCTTCGACGTCACCGTGCACGGCTGGGTCCAGTCCTACGGCTCCCGCTGTACCCGTCCCTCAATCCTGTGGGGCGATGTCACCCGCAGCGCCCCCATCACGGTGGAATGGGCCAAGTATGCGCAGTCCCTCACCAACAAGCCGATGAAGGGCATGCTCACCGGCCCGGTCACCATACTCGCCTGGTCCTTCGTCCGCGACGACCAGCCGCTCGGCGAGACCGCCAACCAGGTGGCCCTCTCCCTCCGGGACGAGATCGCCGACCTCGAAGCCGCCGGCATCAAGATCATCCAGGTGGACGAACCCGCCCTGCGCGAACTCCTGCCGCTGCGCAAGGCCGACCAGGCCGCCTACCTGGACTGGTCCGTGAAGTCCTTCCGCCTCGCCACCGCCGGCGCAGGGGATGCCACCCAGGTCCACACGCACCTGTGCTACTCCGAGTTCGGCGCCATCATCGACGCGATCGACGGCCTCGACGCCGACGTCACCTCGATCGAGGCCGCCCGCTCCCGCATGGAGGTTGTCCACGACCTCGAGTCCCACGGCTTCGGCCGCGGCGTGGGCCCGGGCGTCTACGACATCCACTCGCCGCGCGTCCCGGGCGAGCAGGAAGTCACCGAGCTCCTCAGCACCGCCGTCAAGCACGTCCCGTCCCGCCAGCTCTGGGTCAACCCGGACTGCGGCCTGAAGACCCGCGGCTACGCCGAGACCGAAGAGTCCCTGCGCAACCTGGTCACGGCCACCAAGACGGTCCGCGCCGGACTGCTCGAAGCGGCCAAGTAGCACCAGGCTTAACCAGCGGCGGCCGGCCACCTTTCACAGGTGACCGGCCGCCGTCGTACGTTGTCACCCATCGACTGCTGAGCTGTGGCCCTTTAGAACCCCCAAAAGGGCCGTTACGGAGCAATCGATTCAGGATTCCCAGAGGATCTCGTCGTCCACGACGCCGTCCTCGTCCGCGGAGGCCACCAGGACCTCGTCGGTGAAGTGCTTGCCGAGCGTGAAGTCCAGAACGAAGTAGCGTTCCGGCTGGCCGGGGAAGATGCCCACATGGCCCAGCTTGAGCGCCTTCAGGAAAACAGCATCGGTGAGCTGGTTTTTGTCCTCGACGCCGAAGACCTTCTTCAGGTGCTCGTCCTTGATCGCGGTGCAGTGGAAGTGGCGGTACTCCTGCGGGCTGGTGCCGTCCTGTCCCAGTTCGTCGGCGATCATTTCGCGGACCTGGTCCACGAGCTCCGGCAGGAAACGCAACCGGTAGTCAACTTTGTGCATCGCCGCTTCGTCGAAGTGGTCATGCGCGTTGACATTCAGGTCAAGCTCCACGGTCTCTCCCGCCAGTTCATGCTTGGCGGTGAAATTGTGGTCCCTTCCGTGGTTGAGCTCGACCTCTCCGAAGTGCTTGCTCGCTACCTTGTTCATACCTTCAACATAGTCCTCATAACCGGCCCGTTCCAGCATTCCCAAGGTTTTATCCGGTACCGGACCCGCCCTGGCGGCCGGTGCCGGTACATTGAGCGGATGCAAACTGCTGCCCCCGCCGTCGCCCGCGCCCGTCAACTATTCGACAGCGGAGCCACCCGTCCGCTGGGCTGGCGGCTCGAGCAACTGCGCAGCCTGCGCCGGATGCTGGCGGAGCGCCGCACGGAATTCGCGGAAGCGCTGGGCAGCGATCTGGGCAAACACGCCACCGAATCGCTGCTGACGGAAATCGGTTTTGTCACAGCCGAAGCCGCGCACCTGGAAAAGCACCTCGCGGCGTGGCTGCGGCCCCGTCCCGTCGCCGTCCCGCTCGCGGTCCAGCCCGCCAGGGCCTGGACCGAGCTGACCCCGCTGGGGGTGGTGCTGGTGATCGGGCCATGGAACTACCCGCTGCAGCTGTTGCTCGCCCCGCTGGCCGGCGCCCTCGCCGCCGGCAACACCGTCGTCCTCAAACCGAGCGAACAGGCCCCCGCCACCTCGGCGGCCCTGGCCCGCTGGATTCCGGAATACCTGGCCGGCGCGGCGGAAGTGGTCGAGGGCGGCATCCCGGAAACCACCGCGCTGCTGGCGATGCCTTTCGACCACATCTTCTTCACCGGCGGTGAGGCCGCCGCCAAGGTGGTGCTGCGCGCGGCAGCCGAGCACCTGACGCCGGTCACCCTCGAGCTGGGCGGCAAATCCCCGGCCTACGTGGACTCCTCCACTGACCTGGCCAAGGCCGCCAAACGGCTCGCGTGGGGCCGGTTCATGAACGCCGGGCAGACCTGCGTGGCGCCCGACTACATCCTGGCCACCGAAGACGTACTGGTTCCGCTCGAGCGCGAGCTGGTCAAGGCGATCGGCGCGCTCTTCGGCACGGACGCCGCCCTCAGCGACTCCTACGGCAGGATCGTCAACGACCGGCATTTCGCACGGATCGCGGCCCTCGCCGACGGCAGCACCGTGGTCCACGGCGGCGAGCGGGACGCCGCCAGCCGCCACTTCGCCCCGACCCTGCTGCGGCCAGCACCCGGGGACACCGTCATGGGGGAGGAGATCTTCGGCCCGCTTCTCCCGCTGGTCCCCGTCGCCGGGCAGGACGAGGCCATCCGCATGATCAACGACGGCGCCAAGCCGCTGGCGCTCTACGTGTTCAGCAACGACCCCGGCACCCGCCGGGCCTTCGCGGAACGCACGTCCTCGGGGGCGCTGTGCTTCGACGTCCCCGCGGCGCACCTGATGGTTCCGGGACTGCCCTTCGGCGGGGTCGGCGGCAGCGGCATGGGCGCCTACCACGGTGAGCACTCACTGCGGACGTTCTCGCACGAACGGTCCACCCTGGCCAAGACCTTCCGGCCCGACACCCTGGAACTGATCTACCCGCCCTACACCAAGACCAAACACCGGCTCATCAGCGCCCTCGCCGGGATGGGGACCGGGCTCCGCAAACGGCTCCGGGCACGCTGACCCGGCCCGTGCGCTGACCCGGCCCTTGCACTGACTCATCCCGTGCGCTGACTCAGCCCTTGCGCGGGACGGACTGCTTCAGGGCCGGGGAGTTGAACGTGTCCGCGAGCAGTTCGACGAAGAGCTGGACCTGCGCGGTCTGCTTCTCATTGATCAGCAGGGCAAAGACGTTGCGGGCCAGCCGGATCTCGGGAACGTCCAGCACCACCACCCCGGCCGGGCGGTGCAGCAGGGCGAGCTCGGGAACCAGCGCCGCGCCCAGCCCGGCCGCGGCCATCTCAAGGCTCGCGTGGAAGTCATCGCTGTACGCCACCACCCTCGGGTGCAGGTTGCAGCTGGCAAAGAGCCGCTCGATCACGGTGGCGTCGGACGTGCCGGGGTGGTGCACGATCCACGGCATGTCGGAGAGGTGGTCCGCCGCGACCTTCGAATCCGTGCCGATGCCCCAGGCCGCCGGCAGCACCACCCGGAAGTCGTCGTCGCCGATCCACTGCCGGTTCACGGTGTGCGGCCACGCCAGGCCGGACTGACCCACCTGGTAGACGAGGGCGACGTCGAGTTCGCCGCCGGTGCGCAGGCCCTGGATGGTCTGGGCCGGCTCCGCGACGGAGACCCGCAGGTCGATGCCGAGTTTCTTCCAGGCCGGATTCGCCAGGATCCGCGGCAGCACATACGTGGCCAGGCTGGGGAAGATGCCCAGCCGGAGCTCCTGCCGGGTGGTGTC
This sequence comes from Pseudarthrobacter kochi, assembly GCF_055412805.1. Lineage (NCBI taxonomy): Bacteria > Bacillati > Actinomycetota > Actinomycetes > Micrococcales > Micrococcaceae > Pseudarthrobacter > Pseudarthrobacter kochi. The sequence goes on along the minus strand of NZ_JBVAYV010000039.1, from coordinate 10,093 downwards.
CGCGGTGCGGGACGCCGCCGCCATCAGCGCCTCGATATCCGTGAGGACCTTGGCCGCATGCCGGGTCATGACCAGGGCGGCTTCCGTGGGCTGGATGCTGCGGGCCGAGCGCTGGAACAGCTCAACGCCGGTGTCGCGTTCCAGGGCCGACATCTGCTGGGAAACCGCCGACGCCGTGTACCCCAGCCGGGTGGCGGCCGCCGCGAAGGACCCCAGCCGGGTCACTTCGACAAGGGTCCGCAGATGGACGGGGTTAATCAAGGGCTGCCCTTCTGGCGTTCCGGTGAGGCGGGACCGCAATCCCGCTTCATTCTGGCACATTGGACTCAAGTAAAAAGCTCGGAAGTCGCACACATCCACCGGCCCCACGGCGACGAATTGCCCATAAGACGATTCACCCGGACGATCCAGGCAATCGATGTACCAGCCAACAGGAGCAGATCAGTGTCAGATGCAGCAGGGAATCCCGAGGGCCGCCGAGTAGCCGTGATTGGCAGCGGGGTGGCGGGACTGACCGCCGCGTACGTCCTGAACCGGCAGGACACCGTCACCCTCTTCGAAGCCGATTCCCGGCTCGGCGGCCACGCCCACACCCACGACGTGCCGCAGGCAGGCGGGCCCGTGCTCGGGATCGACACCGGCTTTATCGTCCACAACGAACGGACCTACCCCACACTGCTGCGGCTCTTCGCTGAGCTGGGCATTGAAACCCAGGACTCGGAAATGAGCATGTCCGTCCGCTGCGACGGCTGCGGCCTGGAATACGCCGGCGCCCGGGCCAAGGGCCGCGGCATCCTGCCCGGCCCCGCCACCCTGCTGCGCGGCCGCTACCTGCTGATGCTGCTCGAGGTGATGCGCTTCTACCGCAAGGCCCGCGCCCTGCTCGCCGAGGGCGCCCCCGTAGGGGAGAACACAGCTGCCCCGGAGCTGACCCTCGGCGACTTCCTGGCCCGGGAGAAGTTCAGCAGCTACTTCATCTCGCACTTCATGACACCGATCGTGAGCGCGGTCTGGTCCTGCGACCCGACGACGGCGCTCGCCTACCCGGCACGCTACCTCTTCACCTTCCTGGGCCACCACGGACTGCTCGGAGTCTCGGGCTCGCCGCAGTGGCGCACCGTCACCGGCGGCTCGCGCACCTACGTGGATAAACTCGCGGCCACGCTGCCGGACATCCGCCTGGCCTGCCCGGTCATCGGCGTGCGGCGCCACGCGGACGGCGTGGAACTGACCACCGGGACCACCGGCGCCGGCACCATGACCACCGAGACGTTCGACGCCGTCGTGATTGCCACCCACCCGGCCCAGGCGCTGGGCATGCTCACCGACGCCTCGCCCGCCGAGCGGGCCGCGCTCGGCGGGATGCCGTACTCGGTCAACCACACCGTCTTCCACCGCGACGCCGCCGTGCTGCCGTCCAGTGACAACGCCAGAGCATCCTGGAACTACCGGCTGCCCTCCTGCGACGCCCGCCCGGACAAGGTCCTGGTCAGCTACGACATGGCCCGGCTGCAACGGCTCGACCCCGCAGACGGCGGACGCTACATCGTCAGCCTGGGCGAGTCCGAGCTGATCGCGGACCATTCCGTGCTGGAGCGCATGGTCTACGAACACCCGCAGTACACCCCGGAGTCGCTCCGGGCGCAGGAGCAGATCCTGGCCCTCGGCGACGCCCGGCTGGCCTTCGCCGGCGCCTACCACGGCTGGGGATTCCACGAGGACGGCGCCCTCTCCGGCGTCCGGGCCGCGGAACGGCTGGGGCGCACCTGGGACGACCCCGCCGTCGCCCTCAACGAGGAGTACCGTGCCGTGGCCATCGACCCGGACCTGCAGAGCGTCTCCGCGGAGGGCTCATGAGCGCCACTGCCGCCATCTACCGCACCTCCATCGCGCATGTGCGGCGCACCCCGCTGAAGAATGCGTTCACCTACCGCAGCTACAGCTGGTACGTCGACGTCGACCGGCTCCCCGTGATGCCCCGCCTCCTCCGGCCGCTCGCCGGCTTCAGCGTCGCGGACCACCTGGGCGACCCGGACGGCACCCTCCGCGGCAACGTTGAGGCGTTCCTCGCCACCCGGGGGATCGACCTCGACGGCGGCCGGATCACCATGCTGGCCAGCGCCAGGGTGTTCGGCCACGTCTTCAACCCGCTGAGCCTGTTCTGGTGCCACAACGCCGCCGGGGAGCTGCGCTGCGTCCTCGCCGAGGTCCACAACACCTACGGCGAACGGCACTGCTACCTCCTCGAAACGGACGACGCCGGCCGGGCCAGTGTCCCGAAGGCCTTCTACGTCTCACCCTTCAACGACGTCGAAGGCCAGTACCGGATGAAACTCCCGGAACCCGGCGAACGGCTCGCCGTCTCGATCGTCCTCGAACGCGAGGGGCAGCAGCCCTTCATCGCCAGCGTGGACGGCGAACGCCACGACGCCACCGTGCGGAACATCCTCGCCACCGCGCTCGCGGTCCCGCTGGCACCCCTGCGCGTCTCGGCGCAGATCCGCTGGCAGGGCATCAAACTCTGGGCACGTCGGCTGCCCATCATCAAACGACCACACCACCCTTCACAGGAGGCAGTTCAGTGACAATGACCGAAGCGACCGGATCCGGCGCCGCGCGCCGGACGCATGAGTCCGCAGCCCCCTACACCGTCCCGCAGCCGCCCGCCGCGGTCGACGCCGCCATCTGGCCAAGCATCGCCACCGTCCCCTCAAGCCTCAAAGCCCGGGTGGCCGGCCGGGCCGCTGACGCCATCTTCAAAGCTGCGGTCCGCCGGCTTCCGCTGGAGGTCCGCTACCCGGACGGCACCGTCCTGGGCAAGGCTGCCACTCCCGGCCGCACCTACCCCGTCATGACCATGAACCGTCCCGAGGCGTTCGCGGCCCGGCTCGGCGACGGCGGCCTGATCGGCCTGGGCGAGTCCTTTATGGCCGGCGACTGGGACGCTGACAACCTCACCGCCGTCATGGAGGTCTTCGCCGCCCGCGTGGGGACCCTCGTGCCGGAACCGCTGCAGAAACTGCGTGCCTTCTACCTGCCGCGGCAGCCGCGGAAGGAACGCAATACCGAGCAGAACACCCGCTCCAACATTTCCCGGCACTACGACCTCTCCAACGAGCTCTTCGGCACGTTCCTGGACGAGACCATGACCTACTCCAGCGCACTCTTCCCGGAATCGGGCGAAGCGCTGGAGAGCGTCGCCTGGGACGGCTTCGCCGCCGCGCAGCAGGCCAAGATCGACCGGCTGCTGGACAAGGCCGGCGTCGGGCAGGGCACCCGGGTGCTGGAAATCGGCACCGGCTGGGGCGAGCTCGCCCTCCGGGCCGCGCAGCGCGGCGCCACCGTCTACTCCGTCACCCTCTCCAGCGAGCAGCAGGAACTGGCCCGCAAGCGCATCGCCGACGCCGGCTACACCGACGCCGTCACGATCGAGCTCAAGGACTACCGCGCGGTCGAAGGGGAGTACGACGCCGTCGTCTCCGTCGAGATGATCGAGGCCGTCGGCTTCGAATACTGGGCCACGTACTTCCAGACCATCGAGCGCGTCCTCGCCCCCGGCGGGAAGGTCGCCATCCAGGCCATCACGATCGCCCATGACCGGCTGATGGCCACCCGCACCAGCTACACGTGGGTGCACAAGTACATCTTCCCCGGCGGCGTCATCCCCTCCGTCCGGGCCATCGAGGACATCACGGAGAAGCAGACCGGACTCCGCGTCCGCGAACGCCTGGCCATGGGGGAGCACTACGCCCAGACGCTGCGGCTCTGGGAAGAACGCTTTATGGCCCGCTCCGCCGACGTCCGGGCCCTGGGCTTCGACGAGATCTTCCAGCGCATGTGGCTGTTCTACCTCTGCTACTCCCGGGCGGGCTTCGAAACCGGCTACCTCGACGTGCAGCAGATCGTCCTGGACCGCCGGACTGCGGGCGAGGGCAGCAATTAGCGGCTGCTGTTAGCCGCCTCACGCTGTGGAAGGCGGGCACCCGACGGGTGCCCGCCTTCTTCGTGTTTCCGGACACCACATCCAGTGCTTAACAGCACTCCGGACCGCCGCGCCGCACACCGGCGACACGCCGTCCACCACGCGACACGCAGGGAGTTAATTGTGCAAAGGTACTCCACAGCCTGTGGATTTCGTCCGGCAAAATGGCGGAAATACGGACATTTTGAGGCACCCCGCCTGTGGACTGGCGGTGCATTAAATGACATACTTGTAATACATCATCTTGGGGTCCACATCGGGCTCTTGCACTACATGTAGTATCGACATACAGCTCCAGCGGAGCAGCAATGCTCGCCAGGCAAGGCCAGTAACGGATAAGGATTCCTGTCCCGGATCGGCCCGCCCGGACTACTGGCACCGGAGACGCACCAGAGACTCAGCTCGAACGCAGTGGACAGTTCGCTGTAAAAAATTACGCAGTACCAAAGACTTCAACAAAGGGGACAGGGACCATGACCGTTACGGTTTACACGAAGCCGGCCTGTGTTCAGTGCAACGCGACATACCGCGCGCTGGATAAGAAGGGCATCACCTACCAGAGCGTCGACATCTCGCAGGATGCGGATGCCCTCGAGCGCCTGAAGGCCCTCGGCTACATGCAGGCTCCGGTTGTCGTCACGGACCAGGACCACTGGTCCGGTTTCCGCCCCGACAAGATCGAGGAACTGGCGCAGGCGTACTCCGTCGCCGTCGCCTGAACCGCTTCTCAGGAAAACACGTCAGATGAGGTGACTCCCATGGCACTGGCAACAGCAGCGGCCCACACGTCGCTGGCAGCAGACACCGCAGCAGACACTGTCCGGACCACCGCCAGCCACCTCATCTATTTCTCCTCCACCTCGGAGAACACCGCACGCTTCGTCAGGAAGCTGGGCATCGACGCGGCGCGGATTCCCCTCCATGCGAGGGAACCCGCGCTCGTGGCCACCGAGCCCTTCGTGCTGGTGCTTCCCACCTACGGCGGCACCGGGGGAGAGGGATCCGTTCCGAAGCAGGTCATCCGCTTCCTGAACGATCCGAGGAACCGGCAACAGCTCCGTGGAGTGATCGGGGCGGGCAATACGAACTTTGGGGACAACTACTGCATGGCCGGCGACATCATCGCCGCGAAATGCCAGGTCCCGCACCTATATCGATTCGAACTCATGGGGACGCCGGAAGACGTCAGCCGAGTACAACAAGGATTGGAACAATTTTGGACACGACTGTCGCAGACACAGAAGTAACCGGGTCCGGCTCCGCCGCAGCGAAGCCCGCCGCCGTCGAAAAGCACGTCGAAAAGCACGTCGAGAAGCACACCGTCCCGGGTGAGAAGCCGGTCATGCCGGCTGCCTTCCAGGGCCTGGGCTACCACGAGCTCAACGCCATGCTGAACCTGTACGGCCCGAACGGGGAGATCCAGTTCGAGGCTGACCGCGAGGCCGCGCACCAGTACTTCCTGCAGCACGTGAACAACAACACCGTGTTCTTCCACGACCTTGAGGAAAAGCTCGACTACCTCGTCAAGAACGAGTACTACGAGCGCGAAACCCTCGACCAGTACACGATGAACTTCATCCGCGAGCTCTACAACCGCGCGTACAAGAAGAAGTTCCGTTTCGAGACGTTCCTCGGCGCCTTCAAGTTCTACACCTCCTACACGCTGAAGACGTTCGACGGAAAGCGCTTCCTGGAGCGCTACGAGGACCGCGTCTGCATGGTGGCCCTGCACCTGGCCCGCGGCGACGAGCAGCTCGCCACCCAGATGGTCGATGAGATCATCGAGGGCCGCTTCCAGCCGGCCACCCCGACGTTCCTCAACGCCGGCAAGCGCCAGCGCGGCGAGCTGGTCTCCTGCTTCCTGCTCCGCATCGAAGACAACATGGAGTCGATCGGCCGTTCCATCAACTCCGCCCTGCAGCTGTCCAAGCGCGGCGGCGGCGTGGCGTTCGCGCTGACCAACATCCGCGAGGTCGGCGCACCGATCAAGCAGATCGAGAACCAGTCCTCCGGCGTCATCCCCGTGATGAAGCTCCTCGAGGACAGCTTCTCCTACGCCAACCAGCTCGGTGCCCGCCAGGGTGCCGGCGCGGTGTACCTGCACGCGCACCACCCGGACATCTACCGCTTCCTGGACACCAAGCGCGAGAACGCGGACGAGAAGATCCGCATCAAGACCCTCTCGCTCGGCGTCGTGATCCCGGACATCACCTTCGAGCTGGCCAAGAAGGACGAGGACATGTACCTGTTCTCGCCCTACGACGTCGAACGCGTCTACGGCATGCCGTTCTCCGACGTCTCGGTCACCGAGAAGTACTACGAGATGGTGGACGACTCCCGGATCAAGAAGACCAAGATCAAGGCGCGTGAGTTCTTCCAGACCCTCGCCGAGATCCAGTTCGAATCCGGCTACCCGTACATCATGTTCGAGGACACCGTGAACCGGGAAAACCCGATCGACGGCAAGATCATCATGTCCAACCTGTGCTCCGAGATCCTCCAGGTCTCCCAGCCCACGACGTACCACGATGACCTGTCCTACGACCAGACCGGCAAGGACATCTCCTGCAACCTGGGTTCGCTGAACATCGCCAAGGCGATGGACTCGCCGGACTTCGGCCTGACCATCGAGACCGCCATCCGCGCGCTCTCGGCCGTCTCGGACATGTCCAACATCACCTCGGTGCCCTCGATCGCCCGCGGCAACGACCAGAGCCACGCCATCGGCCTGGGCCAGATGAACCTGCACGGCTACCTGGCCCGTGAGCGGGTCCATTACGGCTCCGAAGAAGGCATCGACTTCACCAACATCTACTTCTACTCGGTGGTGTTCCACGCGGTCCGCGCCTCCAACCGGCTGGCCATCCAGACCGGCCAGACCTTCGGCGGCTTCGAGAAGTCGAAGTACGCGTCCGGCGAGTTCTTCGACAAATACACGAACCAGGAATGGGTCCCGCAGACCGCCAAGGTTGCCGAGCTGTTCAAGAACATCCACATCCCCACCCAGGATGACTGGCGCGAGCTGAAGGCTTCCGTCATGGAGCACGGCATCTACAACCAGAACCTGCAGGCTGTTCCGCCGACGGGCTCGATCTCCTACATCAACAACTCCACCTCCTCGATCCACCCGGTGGCGTCCAAGATCGAGATCCGCAAGGAAGGCAAGCTGGGCCGCGTGTACTACCCGGCGCCGTACCTGACGAACGACAACCTGGAGTACTACCAGGACGCGTACGAGATCGGCTACGAGAAGGTCATCGACACCTACGCTGCGGCAACCCAGCACGTGGACCAGGGCCTGTCCCTGACGCTGTTCTTCAAGGACACCGCCACCACGCGCGACATCAACAAGGCCCAGATCTACGCCTGGAAGAAGGGCATCAAGACCATCTACTACATCCGTCTCCGCCAGCTCGCGCTGGAAGGGACCGAGGTGGACAACTGCGTCAGCTGCATGTTGTAACCGATATCGGTTGATTTTGCTCCAGTACGACGGCGGGCGCCCGCCCGCCGTCGTACGCTTAACTTAACGAAGAACCCAACTTTTAGGGGAAGACATGACCGAGAAGGTCAAGCTGCTTAGCCACGTTGAAGCCATTAACTGGAACCGCATCCAGGACGACAAGGACGTGGACGTCTGGAACCGCCTGGTCAACAACTTCTGGCTGCCGGAAAAGATCCCGCTGTCCAACGACGTCCAGTCGTGGGCAACGCTGACCCCGGACGAGCAGCAGCTCACCATGCGCGTGTTTACCGGCCTGACGCTGCTGGATACCATCCAGGGCACCGTCGGTGCCGTCTCGCTGATCCCGGACGCGATCACCCCGCACGAAGAAGCCGTCTACACGAACATCGCCTTCATGGAGTCGGTGCACGCGAAGAGCTACTCCTCCATATTTTCCACGCTGGCCTCCACTAAGGAGATCGACGAGGCGTTCCGCTGGTCCACGGAGAACGTGAACCTGCAGAAGAAGGCCCAGATCGTCATGGATTACTACCAGGGCGACGACCCCCTGAAACGCAAGGTGGCCTCGACGCTGCTGGAGAGCTTCCTGTTCTACTCAGGCTTCTACCTGCCGATGTACTGGTCGTCGCGGGCCAAGCTGACGAACACGGCTGACCTGATCCGCCTGATCATCCGCGATGAGGCCGTGCACGGCTACTACATCGGCTACAAGTTCCAGAAGGGCCTCGAGGGCCTGTCCGAGGAGCGCAAGCAGGAGATCAAGGACTACACGTTTGAGCTGCTCTTCGAGCTCTACGAAAACGAAGTCCAGTACACGCACGACCTCTACGACTCCGTCGGCCTGGCGGAGGACGTCAAGAAGTTCCTGCACTACAACGCCAACAAGGCGCTGATGAACCTGGGCTACGAGGCCATGTTCCCGGCCTCCGTCACCGACGTGAACCCGGCCATCCTGTCGGCCCTGTCGCCGAACGCTGACGAGAACCACGACTTCTTCTCGGGGTCCGGTTCGTCGTATGTGATCGGCAAGGCTGTTAATACTGAGGATGACGACTGGGACTTCTAGTGCTCTTTTCTCCCGCTTGTAGTATCAAATAAAGCTATGGCGACCGGAAACTCCGGTCGCCATAGCTTTGCAAGTTATAGGGTTGTTCTAATTGAAGTATATCTACAGAACCGCTCTGACGGTCAGTTAGCAGTGAGCTCCAGCTAACCGAATATTCCGGCGTTCATGCAATTATCCGCTTTCGTTCCAATTGGAAGTCGTGACCGCCGTTTACAATGTACTGTGAGTCGGCAGCCGATTCTTTAGCAGTGAATAGTGAAAGCTCCTGGAGCGGAGAGGAGAGTTGCTGCCACCGAGATTGGGCAGCCAATAAAATTCGTTCACGTGCTTGGGCGGGAGTTTCGGCAAAGCCGCCATTATTCATGGGAGGATTCCTTTCGATTGGGCGACTCGATAACAAACTGATGTAATACGACGGATTCGGCGTCATTGATGGCAAATCCTTGAAAATCACGGGGAATACGCGGCGTGGACGTTTTTGGATCCCACAAAGTCAATGCCCCGGAGGAGGCTTTTCGATCGGAGTCAGGAGCTGCAAATAGTCGTCCAAATGCGCGAGGTGTAACACCATGGAAGGGCCGGAAGGTCGATTTGACTGCGGTTTCATACATAGATTCTGCTTTACTTTTTGGATACGGTTCGATGTAAATTACCGGGTCCAAGCCTAGAGCCACGATGTGCTTGGCACAGAGATGACAGGGGTACGTTGTGGTGTATATTGCTGCCTCGTGTAGTGCGATGCCCTGGCGGGCCGCATCCATCATCGCGGTCATTTCTGCATGTACGGGACGTTGGAACTCGATTAGACCTCGAAGCGGTAGATCACCGATTTCTCCCAGAAAAACAGAAGCGTCTTCTGCCAGCTTTTGTTTACTCTCATCCGAGAGGAAGCCCTTTCTAGAAAGATCTTCCAAGACTTCTAGGGCGAGACTCTGTATTTCACCGTCACTTGTGTCGAAGCCAATTTCTGTGTCCGTTCGTTCTCCAGTCGGAACCTCATTGTGTCCGAGCGCAATTACTTTACCGTGGCGACTGATAATACAAGCACCGACTTTGCGCCCGAGGGCAGTCGTCATAGCGGACGCTGTGTCTGCTAGGTGCATCGCAAGTTCGTCCACTGTTGGCGGGGAGTAGCGCGGGCTCTGAAAAATCAGGTCAAAGAAACGTGCAATTTCGAGGCTGTGATGGCCTCGAGAGTTCTGACCTACGTGGAGTTCGATCTTAACAATAAGATCGGACATGGGAAAAGTCTTCCGGACATTTTGCCCAAAAGCAGTCGGCTCGTTGTCATCTTTGATGATTAGATCACGGGCGCGTTGTGTAGTTACTAGAGCTGGTTCCCCTTTGTAGGATGACCGCAACTTATCCCGAAATTGCTGAATTCGAGATTCTTCATCTATGAATCCGCCAATCAGGAAAAACCGGTCTGCATAAACCTGACGCAGCGTGGTGACTTCGGCTGGACGTTTGAGGTGTGTCAAGGATGTGAGACAGTCGGGTGGTTTCTTGTCAGTTAGGCAGCCACGGTTTGCGGCTGGTTTTTTGTCTTGAAATTGGCCATCGCGGTGGCCGGCGGCAA
>NZ_JBVAYV010000038.1:0-37700 GCF_055412805.1 Pseudarthrobacter kochi | reverse complement strand
CCCCGTCTTGGCGGAACCCATCACGCCCGAGCCCGTCACGGCAGCCGACGCGCCGGAGCTGCCCGCGGCAGCCCCCACCGTGCACGAGGATCCCGTGCGCGGGGCCGTGCACGCGCACCCCCTCCCCCACCCCCCCCCCCCCCCCCCCCCCCGTCCCCCCCCCCCCCCGCTGAGCTTTTTGCGCAGGGGGTTGGGCGTGGCGCTCAGGCCTCGATGTGGGTCGGGGCGAACATCTTGAGCAGGGTTTCGACCACGACGACGTTCGGCCCGTCGGCGGCGAACCCCGCCTTGAGCGCGTCCCCGACGTCCTCCGGGGCAACCCGGACAGCCGGAACTCCGAAGGCCTCGGCCAGCTTGACGAAATCGGGACGGGCGAGTTCCGTGGCGGTGGCCTTGCCGAAGGCGCCGACCATGTATTCGCGCAGGATGCCGTAGCCGCCGTCGTCCACAATCAGCCAGGTGACGGGGACATTGTGCTGCCTGGCCGTGGCCAGTTCGGAAATGGAGTACATCGCCGAGCCGTCGCCGGAGACGGCCAGCACCCGGGCTGAACCGCCGGGCTTTCCGGTCGCTTCCAGGCCGACGGCGCCGCCGATCGCCGCGGGGAAGCCGAAGCCGAGCCCGCCGGCGCCCTGGGCTGAGTGGAACTGGCCCTCGCGGGCGTCCCAGCAGCTCCACGCCCAGTACGCGGAGATGGTCATGTCCCAGAACGTCTGCATGGCCGGGGGGACGGCCTCCCGGATGTCCGCCATGAACTTCAGTTCCTTGCCGAGGTCCTGGGATTCCAGCCTGGCCCTGACCTTGGCCAGGGTGTCCTTGACCAGGGTCTCGGGCGGAGTGCCGTGCCAGTCCGCACGCTGTCCGCGCGGCTCCGTCAGGGCGGCGTCGAGGGCGGCGTCCAGGGCGGCGAGGGCCTGGCCGGCGTCGGCCCGGATGCCCAGGCCGGGGCGGTTGGATTCCAGGACCCGGGGTTCTGCGTCGATCTGGATGATCCGGCCGCGCGGCTCAAAGGTGAAGTAGTTCGACGTGACCTCGCCCAAGGATGAGCCGATGACGATCAGCAAGTCGGCGTCCTCGAGCAGCTCCGTCATGTGCTGGTCCTCGATCCAGGACTGCAGCGAGAGCTCGTGGTTCCACGGGAAGGCGCCGTTGCCGCCGGGGGTGCAGATGACCGGAGCCCGCAGCTTCTCCGCGATGGAGAGCAGCGATTTCTCAGCCCGGCCGCGGCGGGTGCCGCCGCCGGCGATGATGGCGGGACGTTCCGCCGTCGCGAGCCATTTGACCGCTTCGCGGACCAGCTCGACGCGGGGCGGATTGTCTGCCGCTTCGGCGAGGGCATCCTCCACCGGTGGCACCATGATGGGGTCCAGCAGCACGTTCTGCGGAATTTCCAGCCACACGGGACCCTGCGGCGAGGAGATCGCCTCGGTCCAGGCGTCCTGGATGGCCGAGGGGATGCCGGAGGCGTGCTGGATCAGCCGCTGGCTCTTGGTGACGTTCGCGGCCGAGGCCTTCTGGTCATCGAGCTGGTGGAGCATGCCCTTGCGGCGCGCGCCGAGGCCCTCCAGCGGGATCTGGCTCGCGATGACCACCATGGGAACGCCGGTGGCATAGGCCTCCTGCAGCCCGGCGAGGGAGGTCAGCGCGCCGGGGCCGGTGGAGAGGAAGAGGACGCCGACCTCGCCGGTGGCGCGGGAGTAGCCGTCCGCGGCGAAAGCCGAGTTGTTCTCCACCCGGGAGGAGACGAAGTGAAGGTTTCCGCGGCCCATGGCGTCGAAGAGGCCCAGGGCGTGCTGGCCCGGGATGCCGAAGACGGTTTTGGCGCCGAGCGCCTCGAGCGTCTCGACGACGAGGTCGCCGCCGTTGCGCACGCCGGTCACTGGGAGGCTCCGCTCTGGACGCGCTGTGCCGCCGGTGTGGCGAAGCCGGCCGGGCGGCGGGATTCCTGGCCGAGCGACTGGGCGGCGTAGCCGTTGGCCGCGCCGAAGCGGTCGCCGTCCACGGCGCGGTCCGCCATCAGGGTGACCAGTTCGTAGGCCACGTGGCTGGCCGCGACGCCGGTGATGTCCGCGTGGTCGTACGCGGGGGCGACCTCGACGACATCGGCCCCGACCAGGTTCATGCCGCGGAAGCCGCGGATGATTTCCAGCAGCTCACGGCTGGTGATGCCGCCGGCTTCCGGGGTTCCGGTGCCGGGGGCGTGTGCGGGATCCAGGACGTCGATGTCCACGGAGATGTAGAGCGGGCGGTTGCCGATCCGGTCGCGGACCTTGGCGACGGTTTCCAGGACGCCCTGGTAATAGACGTCGGCAGAGGTGACGATGCCGAAGCCGAAGCGGTGGTCGTCGTCGAGGTCCTTCTTGCCGTAGAGCGGGCCGCGGGTGCCGATGTGACTGATGGCCTCGGTGTCGAGGATGCCTTCCTCGACGGCGCGGCGGAACGGGGTGCCGTGGGTGTACTCGGCGCCGAAGTAGGTGTCCCAGGTGTCCAGGTGGGCGTCGAAGTGCAGCATGGCGACGGGCTGGCCGGCGCGTTCGGCGGCGGCGCGGAGCAGTGGCAGCGCGATGGTGTGGTCCCCGCCGAGCGTCAGCAGCTTGCTGCCGGAGGCGGTCAGGTCCAGGGCGTTCTGCTGGATGGTCTCGATAGCGTCATTGATATTGAAGGGATTGACGGCCATGTCGCCGGCGTCGGCCACCTGGATGTTTTCGAAGGGGCTGACATCCCAGGCCGGGTTGTACGGGCGCAGCAGCCGGCTGGCCTCGCGGATGTGGTTGGACCCGAAGCGGGCACCGGGGCGGTAGGAGACGCCCGAATCGAAGGGCACGCCGACCACGGTGACGTCCGCCTTGGCGACCTGGTCCAGCCGCGGCAGGCGCGCGTAGGTGGCGGCTCCTGCGTAGCGCGGAATGCGGGATGAATCGATGGGGCCAAGGTTGCCATTGGCCTCGATGCGCAGCTCTTCCAAAAGAAAGCCTCTCCTTCGAGGATTGACCGACAGGTGTGACAGCCATCATACACTTCAAGTTGCCCCTTGTGCATCAAATGTTTACCAGCATGCCGAGCGGACCGCGGATGCCCTCTGCGACTTCCCAAAGACGGCCTCTACCCCGCTCGGCGCTGCCCCGCCCCGGATTTTGCACGCCTCCCGGGCCTGGCTCCGCGCTCCCGCCCAGTTGCTGCCACCCGCAGCCTGCCGCGTCCCGGCTGAACCCCGGAAATCCAGGGTTCTGGTGCCGCCGGAGTCCGGTGCCGCCGCGAGCAACTGGGCGGGAGCGCGGGGAGTGTCCGGATTGTCGGGGCCTAAAGCCGGCTGAATGCCCCGCGAGCGCCAACTCTTGCACCCAATCCCCGCACTTTCCCACATGGGCCGGGTGCCCCGTTTACCCGGCCCGGGTTCGGATATCAACTGGCCCCATGGATCCGCTGAATTACCTCGCCGAGCAGGGCGGCGTAGCCCGGACCGGGCAGCTGTTGGCCGCCGGCTTCTCCCGGACGGACATTGACCAGCTGGCAAACAGTGGGGTCCGCCTATTGCGGCGGGGCGTCTTCGCCCTTCCGGAGTGCCGTCCGGATTTCGAGGCTGCGATACGCCACAACGCCCGCGTCACGTGCGCCAGCGCGGCGGGGCACTACGGGCTGTGGCTCCGGAACCCCCCGGGCCAGCACCATCTGGCCTGCAACCACGGCCACGGGAACGGCTTCATCCGGCACCGGACGGTGCGGTTCGACGGGCATCCGACGCTGCCGCTGGCCGCGGTCGAGGACGTCGTGCTGCATGCCATGTCGTGCCTCGCACCCCCTGCGTCAACGGCAATAGCAACCTCGGCGATGCGACTGCACGGCGTGCCGCCTGAGTTACTCAAGGACCAACTCCGAGGCGGCCGCTCCGGCCCTGCACTGAAGGCGCTGCACCAGCTGGACCTGCGGGCCGAGTCCATTGTGGAGGTCGACGCCCAGCACCTCTTCCAAACCAACGGGATTGGCTACGACGCCCAGGTCTTCCTGTCCGGGATCGGTCGGGTCGACTTCCTCATCGAGGGGTTTCTGATCGTGGAAGTGGACGGCTTCGCGTTCCATTCCAGCCGCGAGGCCATGCGCCGGGACCTGGGCCGGAACAATGCCTCGACACTGAACGGTTTTGCGGTACTCCGGTACATGCCCGAGCACATCTGGTTCGAACCCCAGCGCGTCCTGGCCGAGATCCGGGCGGTGCTGGATCGGCGCCCGCAACCCAGGCCCTGACGCTCCCGCCCAGTTGCTCCGACAGAACCCCGGCGCACCCGCGGATTTCCGGGGTCCGCCACGTCCAGCGGGCGGCCAGGGGGAAAGTAACTGGGCAGGAACGCGGCCCCGGCCCAAACCTAGCGGCTTGCGGCGGGGACCAGGACCCAGAGGACCTCGACGGCTTCATCCGTCGGGTTGACCCAGGTGTGCGGCTCGCGGCCCGGGAAGGTCACGGTGTCCCCCGTGTGGAGTTCGAATTCCTCGTTCGTGAGGATCAGCCGGATGCTGCCTCTGACCACGTGCAGCACATCGACGTCGCAGTCCACCGCGTACAGTTCCGATTCGCCGCGACCGCGGGGCTCGATCACGGCCTGGATGATCTGGACACGGCGCTCCGAGCGCGCGGTCAGCAGGCGCTCCACGATCCCTTCGCCGCCCAGTGAGATCCGCGGGCCTTCATTCTTCTTGGTGAGATGCGTTTCCGGCGCGGCAAAAAGTTCGCCGATCGAAATGGAGAGCACCTGGCACAGCGTCACCAGGGACGCGACCGAGGGTGAGGTGAGGTCCCGCTCAACCCGGCTGAGGAATCCTTTGGTCAGCCCGGTGGCGTCGGCAACCTGCTCGATGGTAAGCCGCTGCGACTGCCGGGCGGCACGGATCCGGGAACCGATGGCAACGGGAACGTTGCTCGGTTCAACAGGTAGAGCCTTCATTTTGGAACCTTTCACGGCCGGCCGCTCGGCCCCATCGTTGGAGCAATACTAGCGGGACGGCACCGCCGGGAGGCCGGATCGGCCCGCGACGCGTAATGCGTCTTGACTGTTACCCGGATCACACATACTTTTTGGCAACAAGTGTTGCCTATTGGGCAATAGTTGCCGGCAAGAACCGTTATCGTACCCGTCAAGAAGCAGCTGGACCCCCGGGCGCCCCGTAGCGTGCCGGCCGGTTCAGCCCTGCCCTGAACAGCTCCAAGGAGCCCTTAATGAATGCAAGTTTCGTCAACATCGCCATCGTGGTGGTGTACCTGGTCGCCATGCTGGCGTTCGGGTGGTGGGGCAAGTCCCGCACCAAGAACAACAGCGACTTCCTGGTGGCAGGCCGCCGCCTCGGCCCGTTCCTGTACACCGGAACCATGGCCGCCGTCGTGCTCGGCGGCGCCTCCACCGTGGGCGGAGTGGGCCTCGGCTACAAATTCGGCATCTCCGGCATGTGGCTCGTGGTCGCGATCGGCGCCGGCGTGCTGCTGCCCAGCCTGCTGTTCGCCAGCACCCTCCAGAAACTGAAGATCTACACGGTCTCGCAGATGCTGAGCCTGCGGTACGGCAGCAACGCCACCCAGACCTCTGGCATCGTGATGCTCGCCTACACGCTGATGCTCTGCGCCACGTCCACCGGCGCCTACGCCACCATTTTTGTGGTGCTCTTCGGCTGGGACCGAGCCCTCGCCATCGCGATCGGCGGCGCGATCGTCCTGGTCTACTCAACCATCGGCGGCATGTGGTCCATCACCCTGGCCGACCAGGTCCAGTTCGTCATCAAGACCGTCGGCATCTTCTTCCTGATGCTGCCGTTCACGCTCAACGCCGCCGGCGGCTTCGAGGGTATCCGTGCCCGCGTCGACGCCAGCTTCTTCCAGATTGACGGCATCGGCATCCAGACGATCATTACCTGCTTCGTCGTCTACACCCTGGGCCTGCCGCTGCCACCGTGGCCCGCGCCGACGTCCTGCCGTTCGTCGCCAGCTGGTTCGGCAAGGACATCAACACCGACGACACCGATAACCCGGAGCAGGACGTCAAGGCCAACCGCATGTGGGTCCTGGGGCTCGGCGTCGTCGCGATCGTCATCGCCATCATTACCAAGGACGTCGTCGCGGCGCTCACCATCGCCTACGACATCCTCGTCGGCGGACTCCTCGTCGCCATCCTGGGCGGCCTGGTCTGGAAACGCGGCACCGGTGTCGCCGCGGCTGCCTCCATGGCCGTTGGCTCGGTCATCACCCTCGGCACCATGATCATCCTCGAGATCAATGCCGAGGTCCCGCTGGACGGCATCTACGCCAACGAACCGATCTACTACGGCCTGCTGGCCTCCGCGGTCGTCTACATCGCAGTGTCCCTGCTGACCAAGCCGACGGATCCCGCGGTCATGGCCAACTGGCACCGCCGGGTCGCCGGGGTCGCCGCCGAGGAGGAAGATCAGGTGCCCGTCCTGACCCACGAGGGTCCTGACAGCGGGTTAAACGTCGACGGCGGCACTCCCCTTCCGGGGGGCGCCGCCGTTGGTCGTTCAAGCCAGTGGGAGGATCATTCCTTCTCCTCCGGCTCAAGGAATTCTTCGCCTTCCAGGGGAACCACCGGTTTCTCGTCGCCCAGGAAGTCGTCCTTGTCGAGGGGAACGAGCCGGTCGGCCTCTTCCAAGAGTTCTTCCTCCTCGGTCTCGTCGGAATCGCTCACGGGCGCATCCTCGGCGTAGTCGTAGGCGGGATCGGACTCGAGGGAATCCCGGGCCGGCTGGATTGGACGTGAGCCGATGTTGTCCATGATGCAACCTCCGCGTGACTGGGGTGGCGGCTAGGGCCCCGGAGAGCCCGCCCTGGGTTTCATTCGAACACCGCGAACCCGGGCGGTCAAGGGCCCCAGCGAACGGGACCCCGGCAGCCGCGAAATGGCCGGCGGCGCGGGCCCTTTTTACGGTTTGCCTAAAATCCGCGCTGAGGACCACCAGCCGAAATTCCGCGGAAAGACGGGGTACGCTGGATACGCAACGGGGCCGAACCATGCCCTTTCAAGCCCAGGAGCTTCCGTGTCCCAGCACGCCACATCTGACCCGTTCAACCCTGAACCCCACCACAGCGAACCCGGCGATGCACCGCGCCCCGAAGCACCCGCAGCAACACCGCCCGCCGCAACACCACCCGCAGCAACACCGAGCTCCGCGGACATCAAACGCTGGCGGCAGTACCTCGCCGACGAACGGGCCGAAGCCGCCGTCTACCGCGACCTCGCCCAGAACCGCCACGGCGAAGAGCGTGCAATCCTGCTCGCCCTGGCCGAAGCCGAGGGACGCCACGAGGCGCACTGGCTCCAGCTGCTGGGCGAGCACGCCGGCCGCTCCCGGCCCGCCTCGCTCCGCAGCCAGTTGTTGGGCTTCCTGGCCCGCCACTTCGGCTCGGTCTTTGTCCTGGCCCTCGCCCAGCGGGCCGAAAGCCGTTCGCCGTACGCCAACGACCCCTCGGCCACCCCGGCCATGGTCGCCGACGAACAGATCCATGAGGAAGTCGTCCGCGGGCTCGCCACCCGGGGCCGCAACCGGCTGGCCGGCACCTTCCGCGCGGCCGTCTTCGGCGCCAACGACGGGCTGGTGAGCAACCTCTCCCTCGTTATGGGCATGGCCGCCTCCGGCGTCGGCAGTTCGGTGGTACTGCTCAGCGGCGTGGCCGGGCTCCTGGCCGGGGCACTGTCCATGGGAGCCGGCGAATTCATTTCCGTGCGCTCCCAGCGCGAGCTCCTCGCCGCAACCCGCCCCACCCAGATCACCCTGGCCGCCGCACCGTCGCTGGACATCGAACACAACGAACTCCTGCTGGTCTACCTGGCCCGCGGCATGTCCCGGGAGGCCGCCGAACACCGCGTCGCGGAGCGGATGGGCCTGCTCGGCTGCGACTGCGATCCCAGCCTCTCGCTGCAGCCGGAACTTCCGGAAACCCGTGACGAGCACGAAGCCGTCGGCACCGCCTGGAGCGCGGCGGCGTCGAGCTTCTGCTTCTTCGCCTCCGGCGCCATCGTCCCGATCCTGCCCTTCGTCCTGGGCATGACCGGCGTCGCGGCGCTGGTGCTCTCCGCCGCCCTCGTGGGCCTGGCACTCCTGTTCACCGGCGGCGTCGTTGGCCTCCTCTCCGGCACCTCCCCGACCTCCCGGGGCCTGCGCCAGCTGGCCATCGGCATGGGCGCGGCAGGCGTGACATACCTGCTGGGCCTGGCCTTCGGCGCCGTGGTTGCCTAGTGGACGGTCCTGAGTTCCGGGACCGGACACCGCGGCACAGCCGCTCCCGCACCATGTGGCGGATCGTCCGCGGCCTCGCCACGGCCGCCGTGATTGCCGGTGCCGCGTTTCTGGCTGCCGGCCTCATGTACGGTGATCCGCGTTTTGCCGGACTCTTCGAGGTCAGCCGCGGGGCCACGCCGGGCACCGCGAGGGCCGGCCAGCACGGGCAGCCGGCGTCCGCTGAGGCGGTCCGCACGGACACTCCCCCGGCCGGACTCGAAGAACAGGGCGAGCCGCTCGGCCGCCCGCAGAAGCCGGCCGTGGCCAGCAACTCGTACAGGTTCCTGGCCGTGAACGACGACGGCACCCCGGTGGGCTACTCGCCGTGCCGGCCGCTGCATTATGTTGTCAACGCGGCGCTCGCTCCGAACGGCGCCGAGCGCCTCGTTGAGGACGCGATCAGGACGGTGTCCCGCGCGACCGGCATCAAATTCATCGACGACGGGCCCACCACCGAGGCGCCCTCCCAGTCCCGCATCCCGTACCAGCAGGCCGCCTACGGGGAACGCTGGGCGCCGCTGCTGATCGCGTGGACCACCCCGGACCAGGCCCCGCAGCTCGCCGGCCCGGTGATCGGCACCGGCGGCAGCACCCACTTCAGCTTTGGCGACGGACCCAAGAGTTTCGTCACCGGCAGCCTGGAACTCGATGCCCCGCAGATCGCCGAGGACCTCAGCCGGCCGGACGGAGCCGCCTATGCCACCGCGGTGATCCTGCACGAGCTCGGCCATGTCATGGGGCTGGAGCACGTGGACGATCCGGTGCAGCTTATGTACCCCGAGATCGGAGCGCCCGACGGCCTCGCCGCGGGCGACCGGAACGGCCTCTATGAGCTTGGCAAAGCGCAGTGCCGCAAGGACCTCTGAGCGCCTAACGGTCCAGGACGGCGAGCGCCTCCTCCACGGTATCCACCAGGAAGATCCGACTTTCCATCCGCCGCCCTGCGGCGAGACTCTGCAGCAGGGGCCACGCCGGGTAGCGCCGCAGCCAGTGTTCCTCCCCCACCAGCACCATCGGCATAATGGTCTCCGGGGTGCCGTAGTAGTTTTCGCAGGCATCCTGGAAGATCTCCTGCACGGTGCCCCCGGAACCTGGCAGGAAGACAATGCCGCCGTTGCACAGTTCCAAAAGGACGGCCTCGCGGATGGAGTTCGCGAAGTACTTGGCAATGTGGGTGGCAAAGAAGTTGGGCGGTTCGTGGCCGTAAAACCAGGTGGGGATCCCCAGCGACGGCGTACCCTCCGGATGGCGTTCGACGACGGCTGCGGCGGAGCGCGCCCACGCCGAAACGGACGGCCGGAATCCGGGCACCGCCGCGAGGTCGTCCAGTGCGCGCCGGAAGTCCGGCTCCGGGGTCCCGCTTAGGTAGGCGCCGAGGTTGGCGGCCTCCATGGTGCCGGGACCGCCGCCGGTGGCAACCACCCGGCCCTCCCTGGCCAGCAGCCTCCCCAACAGCGCCGCCTCCTCGAAGACAGGCGAAGCGCGGCTCGCAGTATGTCCGCCCATTACGCCCACCATGGTCCGGCCGGCGCAGAAGTCCGAGCGGGTCAGTTCCTCGAGGGCATCGCCGATCGAATGGTCATGCAGGGCCGCGGCGAGGGTCGCGTCCAGGCGGTGCCGCTGTCCCGGCCGGATGCTCCACTGGTACACCTTGGCGTCCGGAGTGTCTTCATAGCGCGAGTCGGCGATGCCGTCGTAGAGCTCCTGCGGGGTGTACAGCTGCCCGCGGTAAGGGTTAAACGGGACGGCTTCGAGTTTGGGGAAGATCAGCGCGCCGCGGCTGCGCAGCGAATCCTCCACACCGCCGTCGAACGTGCACCCCAGGAAGATCCCGCCCTGGGCGTTTATGGCCTCCAGCTGCGCTCTCCGGCCGCGGAGGTCCAGCGACTGGGCATGCCAGCCCTGCATGGACTTCGCCCCGGCCGCGACCAGCCGGTCGAAGCTGTCCAGGCTTTCGACCTCCAGCGTGCGCGGGCTGGGGTGCAGGCTGCGGGCAGCACTCATCCGGCGGGCCTAGTCGAGGAGTTCCGGAGCGGTGCCGGACCCTGCCGTGGCTTCCGGGGTCATGTAGGCGTCAAGTTTGGCGAGGGTCTGTTCGATGTTGGCCGGGTGCCGGCGGACGTAGCCGGCCAGGCGCAGGAGGATCCTGGCGCGCACTTCCCGCGCGTCCCATTGTTCGGTGACGAGGGTGCCCGGTTTGCCGGCGGAATCGGTGGCCGGCTCCAGCAGGTAACGCCAGACGTGGCCGCCGAAGTGTCGCCACGCGATCCGCCGGCCCTCCTCGAACTCGCAGACCGTGTTGAGAATCTTGTAGTCCAATTTCATGTTCATTTCCATGCCGAACTTCGCCCCGAGGGCCAGCCGTTCAGGGCCGCGCGGCTGGGCGCCCTTCACGGTGTCGGAGCCGTCAATCACGCTGTGCAGGGCGGGGGTGGCCAGCACTTCGAAGATGGCTTCCGGAGCGGCCGCGATGAAGCGGCTGCGGGACACGAGATATCTGTTGGTCATCCGGCAATCCTAGACCTGCGTTGAAATGGGGAGGTTCTGTTGCAGAATAAACCATGCAGATTCAGCCCCTCCCCCGCAGCAGCCGGCCCCGCATTGGCATCCCGGTCCGCCTGAGCAGCTCCACGGAGGCCGATCCGCGTGTGGCGGAGGCCAACAAACTCTTCGATTACATCGTGGAACTGGTACGCGACGGCGGCGGCGAACCGGTGCTGCTCACCGCAGCCGAGGATCCGTTGGAGACGCTCGACGGCGTCGTCCTTCCGGGCGGCGGCGACCTGGACCCCCGGCTCTACGGCGAGGAACCCGGCGATGCCTGCTATGACGTCAGCCAGGCCCAGGATGAACTGGACCTGGCCGTTGCCCGGCGGTCGATCGGCGCCGGGCTGCCCGTCCTCGGCATCTGCCGGGGGCACCAGTTGCTCAATGTCCTCTATGGCGGCACGCTGGTCCAGGACATGGATCCGGGCTCCGTGGCGCACCGGGAACCCGAGCCGGTGCACGGAGCGGGGCCGTGGGCCTGGCACGAGGTCGGGTTGCAGGGCGGAAGCAAGGTTGCCGGCCTGTACAGCGTGATGGAGAAGGGCGTGATGGGGGCCGTCGCCGCCGGGACCGGCGGGAATAGCGGGCCCGGAGGCGACTCCCCTGCCGTGACGGTGAAGATTGCCTCCGGACACCATCAGGCCGTGGCCCGGGTGGCGGACGGCCTGGTCGTGACGGCCGTGGCGGAGGACGGGACGGTGGAGGCGCTGGAGGACCCCACCCGTTGGGTGGCGTCGGTGCAGTGGCACCCGGAGGCCCAGGAACTTCCGGCCGAGGAGCGGCTGGCACCGTTCCGCGCCTTTGTTGAGGTGTGTCGCAGCTCTCCAATGGGCTGCACTGCCCTGCTATCATGAACTTAGGCAGTATGTCCTATCAAGAGAACATATGCGGAGGCAGGTGACCGGCGGCCCACCCGGGGCCAAGGTCCGGGGCACAAGGGAGCGTAGAGACGTGGCTATTCAAAAAGTGGCTAATCCACTTAATCTCAACATCGACCGGTCCTCCCCGGTGCCGCTCTACCACCAGGTGGTCCAGGGCATCGAAGCCGCGATCCACGGCGGGGCGCTTCCCCCTGGCAGCCGCCTCGACAACGAGATCGACCTGGCCGCGCAGCTGAACCTGTCCCGCCCCACCATGCGCAAGGCCATGGACGAATTGGTCCGCTCCGGCCTGCTGGTGCGCAAGCGTGGCGTCGGCACCCAGGTGGTCTCCAGCCAGGTCCGGCGTCCCCTTGAGCTCTCCAGCCTCTTCGACGACCTCAGCAACAACGGCAGCAAGCCCACCACCGAGGTGCTGAGCTTCTCCCACGACGAGGCCGACGCCGCCACCCGGGCAGCACTCCAGCTGCCGGACGGCGCCAAGGTCTACCACTTCACCCGGCTCCGGAAAGTCGGCGGCAAACCGCTGGCGCTGATGGAGAACTGGGTGCGCGATGACATCACCACCATCGATGAAGCGCTCCTGGCCTCGCAGGGCCTCTACGCCATCCTCCGCAACGGCGGCGTGAACTTCCGGCTCGCCTCGCAACGGATCGGCGCCATGATCGCCAACAACTACCAGGCGCCCTTGTTGGAAACCTCCCCCGGCTCGGCCCTTGTCACCATGGACCGCACGGCCGTCGACGACACCGGGCGCCAGGTGGAGACCGGCCACCACGTCTACCGTGCGGATTCCTACAGCTTCGAAATGACGCTGGTTCAGCGATAACACCCGCGCCCTCTTCCGGCGCGACAACGAAAGGGCAGAACTGATGGCCAACTGGGTCTATCCGCTCGGCACCGCCGCCCAAGGCAACTGGGACATCTCACTGGGAACTTCCGATTCCACCGTGGAGGTTGAGGGTTGGGCCCACACCGGGTTGAAGGTCGCCACGCTGGGGGCTTCGGCCGCCGTCGAACTTCCCGCAGCAGACGAGGAACGCATCATCATCCCGCTCAGCGGGTCCTTCACGGTGACCGTCGACGGCGGGGAGTACCGGCTGGCCGGCCGGACGAACGTCTTCAGCGGCCCCAGCGACGTCCTCTACACGGGAACCGGCAAGGCTGCGACCATCAGTTCGGCCGACGGCGGACGGGTCGCCGTGGCCACCGCGCCGGCGAAGGCCTCCTACCCGACCCGCCTGATCACCGCCGCGGAGACTCCGGTGGAACTGCGCGGGGCCGGCAACTGCTCCCGCCAGGTCCACAACTTCGGCACCCCCGCCGCGCTGGAGGCGGACCGCTTCATCGTCTGCGAGGTCCTGACGCCGGCCGGCAACTGGTCCTCCTATCCCCCGCACAAGCATGACGAGGAGAAGGACGGCGAGACCAGCCTCGAGGAGATCTACTACTTCGAGACCCGGGTGACCCCCGGCGCCCCGGCACGGCCGGGCGGCGACGACGCGATCGGCTACCAGCGGGTCTATGCCTCGGACGATCGTCCCATCGACGTCTCCGCGGAGGTGCGGACTGGCGACGTCGTCCTGGTCCCGTACGGCTGGCACGGCCCGGCCATGGCGGCTCCGGGCTATGACCTGTACTACCTAAACGTCATGGCGGGCCCGGGACCGGTCCGGGACTGGCTCATCAGCGATGACCCGCACCACGGTTGGATCCGGCAGACCTGGGCCGGCCAGGAGCTGGACCCCCGGCTGCCCTTCGGCCGCTGATATTGAGGATCCTTCCGCGGCAGGGGCGCTAGACGAGCTGCAGCTCATCCTCGGAGCTGTCGACGTCGGCGGGCCGGCCGGCGTCGTGCCTCTTCGCAGCCGCGGCCGCCGCGAACACCATGACCACCAGCCCCAGGAGGGTGATCCCGGCTCCGGCCCAGATCGGCGAGGTGTAGCCGAGGCCGGCGGTGATGGTCACGCCGCCCGCCCATGCGCCAAGGGCGTTGCCCACGTTGAACGCGCCGATGTTGGCGCCGGACGCCAGGGTGGGCGCACTGTCCGCGTACTTCATGACGCGCATCTGCAGTCCCGGGACTGTGGCGAAGCCGAAGCCGCCGAGCAGCACCATGGAGGCGACGGTCATCGGCTGGCTGGCGGAGGTCAGGGCGAACACCACCAAGACAACCACAAGGGCCGAGAGCACCACGAGCAGGGTCCGGTCCACATTCTTGTCCGCTGCCTTGCCGCCAGCGGTGTTGCCGATGAAGAGACCTACCCCGAACAGGATCAGCAGCCACGGCACGGTGGCGGCGGAGAACCCGGTGACTTCCGTCAGCGTGTACGCGATGTAGGTGAAGGCCCCGAACATGCCGCCGTAACCCAGGATCGTGACGAAGATGGAAAGCCAGACCTGGCCGGAGCGGAAGGCGCGGAGTTCATTCCGGAGACCGCCGGGCGCGGCGTCACACGAACCTGTCTTGGGCACCAAGGTGAGGATGCCCACCAGCGCCAGAACGCCAATGCCGGTGATTGCCCAGAAGGTGGAGCGCCAGCCCGCGGCCTGGCCCAGCATGGTGCCGAACGGCACGCCGAGGACATTGGCTGCGGTCAGGCCCGTGAACATGATGGCGATGGCTCCGGCCTTTTTGGTGGGCGCGACCATACTGGCGGCGACAACCGCACCGATGCCAAAGAACGCACCGTGGGACAGGGCGGCAATGATGCGGCCGATCATCATCGTCCAGTAGTCGGGCGCCATGGCGGAGACGAGGTTGCCGGCGATGAATAGCACCATGAGTACAGCCAGGACGGGCTTGCGCTCGAAGCGCGTCACCGCGGCGGTCAGGAGCAGGGCCCCCACGACGACGGCGAGCGCGTAGCCGGAGATGAGCCAGCCGGCCGTGGCCTCGCTGACCCGGAAGTTTGCGGCCACCTCGGGCAGCAGGCCCATGATGACGAACTCAGTGAGTCCGATCCCGAACCCGCCAAGGGCGAGTGCAATCAGGCCAATTGGCATGGTGTTGCTCCTTCAAAACTGTACGGAAAGACCTGTGCGGCGTAGGATATTAGTTGCAGACGCGTTATTTATTGTTGCACAAGCAATTATCCCGCGCAAGCAAGTACTTTTGGTTGTGCCGCCCTTCCGGGCGGGCAGTCCCACGGAAAGGAAGAACTGATGGGCATCAAGGACGACGCCGTCGAGGTCCGGGCGCAAGGCTGGCGGACCCTGGCGGCCCTGCATGGGCTGATCGAGGCGGAGCTGGAACGCTCGCTCCAGGCCGAAGCTCAGTTGTCCGTGGTGGAGTACGCCGTGCTGGACGCCCTAAGCCGGCAGGACGGGTGGCATATGCGGATGCAGCAGCTGGCCCGGGCCACGGCGCTGAGCCCGAGCGCCACCACACGCCTGGTCAACAGGCTCGAGGACCGCGCCCTGCTGACCCGGATCCTGTGCGCGGATGACCGCCGCGGAATCTACACCGAGCTCACCCCCGCAGGGATCGCGCTGCTGGAAAAGAGCCGGCCCGTCCACGATGCCACCCTGGAACGCGCGTTGGCCGAGGCACAGGAGGTCCCGGAACTGGCGCCGCTGGTCCAGGCCCTCCCCCGGCTGCACGCCGGGGTCTGAGCCCCGGACGCCAGCAGCACAGCCCACCGAGACAGCCCAACTGGCTCGCCTTCTCGATGTGCTGTTTCATCGTCTCCAGCTGGTAGCGGGACACTTCGGCGGCGTTGTCATCCTCGGCGAAGACGCTGGAGACCATCACGGTGTCCTTCCGGACGAGGAAGCCGATTTCCTTGAGGCCGCCGAAGAACTCCTCCCAGTTGACGTCGCCGTCGCCGATTTTCAGGTGCTGGTGCACCCGGACCGGGTTGCCCGGCGGGTTGGTGATGTAGCGCAGCCCGTGTGAGGCATGGTGGCCCATGGTGTCGGCGACGTGGACCAGGCGGAGCTTGTCCCCCGCGGCGCGCATGATGTCCAGCGGCGCGTTCTGCATGTGGAAACTGTGCGAGGCGACGTAAACGAGGCCGACGTTCTTGGAGTTGAGGCCGCGGATCACCCGGATCGCGGACAGGCAGTTCCTCCACGAAATCGTCGGGGTGCGGGTCGATCAGCAGGTCGATCCCTTCCCGCTCGATGATGTGGAGCAGTTCCTCGATTTCGATCCCTGCGTCTTTGCAGGCCTTGGCCAGTTGGCCCACCAGGTCGTCGTCGGCCTTGGGGTGTTGAAGAACGGAATGAAGTCGGGGTGCGGGGTCATCTGCGTGTACTTGCACCCGAGGTCCGCCACCAGCCGGGGAACTAGAGCAGGGTGTGCGAGTGGTGGAAGGGCGTTGGATCAAGTGCGATTATCACGTCAGAACACTCCATTTTGTGGGTCTGGCTTAGCGGTACAGTGCGGGCTTGGCGTTCAGTTTCACGGCGACCTTTTCGCCGTTCTTCTGCGCCTCGACGCCGGCCTCGCAGCAGGCGGCGGTCGCGTACCCGTCCCAGGCGGTCGGGCCGCCGATTTCGCCGCGCAGCGCGGCGTCCACCCAGGACTGGATTTCGACGTCGTACGCGGCACCGAAACGCTCCTCGAAGCCGGGGGTGACGTGGCCGCCCCAGCGGCCGTTGCTGCGGGTGTACGGGCCCTTGTCCCCGCCGATGCTGACAATGCCGTCCTCGAAGGACGCCTGGGTGGCCACCTCGTAGCCGAACTTCGCGTTGACGTAGATCTCGACGTCGGCCAGGACACCGGACTCGGTCTCGATCAGCACATGCTGCGGGTCGTGCTGGCCGGCCGGGGCGTTCCGCGTGGCTTTGCCCAGACGGACCTGGACGGAGGTGATCTCCTCACCGGTGAAATAGCGGATCGCGTCGAACTCGTGGACCACGGAGTCGTTGATCAGCATCTCATTCGTAAACCCGGCGGGGGTGGTGGGGTTGCGGTGCTGGTGGTGCAGCATGAGCAGCTCGCCGAGTTCGGAGTCGCGGATGATCTTGCCGACGGCGGCGTATTCGGCGTCGAAGCGGCGCATGAAGCCGACCTGGATGCGCTGGCGGCCGAGCTTTTCCTCGGCCTGGACGATCTTCCAGGCGGACTCGGCATCCGGGGTGAGCGGCTTCTCGCAGAGGATCGGGATGTCCTTGGCGATCGCCTTGAGCAGGATGTCCTCGTGCAGGAAGCCCGGGGTGGCGATCAACACGGCGTTGACGTCGCCGTTGTTGAGGGCTTCGTCGGCGTCGGCCAGGGCGACGGCGCCGGGGATGCCTTCGATGGCGGCCTGGGCGCGGGCGAGGTCGACGTCGACGACGGCGGCAACTTCCGCGCCGTGGATGCGGGTGTTGAGCCGCTGGATGTGGTCTGCGCCCATACGGCCGGCGCCGATGACAGCTACGCGGAGGGTCTTGGCCATGGTCTTGTCCTCAGTTCTAGTTGACGGCGGTGCGGGAGCCGCAGGAGAGCAGGTAGTTACGGGTGCGCTTGGCGATCGGCATCGGGACGTCGAAGGCCACGGGATACATATCCTGTTCCACGATGCCAAAGATCGGCCGGTCCAGCGCCTCGACGGCGTCGATCACGGCGCGCAGGTCCGGGAGGCCGTTCGGTGGTTCGGTCATGACTCCGGCCAGGTTGGCGGCGGCCCAGGTCATGGTCTCCGCGTTGACCTTTTTGAGGATGTCCGGGTTGATCTGCTTGAGGTGCAGGTAGCCGATCCGGTCGGGGTGATTCTTGATCAGGTCGAGGCTGAAGGCCCCACAGTATTCGGCGTGGCCGGTGTCCAGGCACAGATTGAGGTACTTCGGGTCGGTGGAGGCGAGCAGGGTCTCGATGTCCTCCTGCGCACCGACATGGGAGTCGGCGTGGGAGTGGAACTGCTGCTTCAGGCCGAAGTCCTCCAGCAGGGTCTTGCCCAGCCGGTTGTGGCCGGCGAAGAGGTCGCTCCAGGCCTTTTCGGTGAGCTGGCCACTTTCCACGGCCTCGCCGGTGACGTCGTCGCGCCACATGGCCGGGATGACCACCACGTGTTCCCCGCCCATGGCGGCGGTGAGTTCGGCGACCTTGCGGGCCGGCTCCCACGCGGTTTCCCACTGGTCCAGGCCGCGGTGGAACGCGGTGAACACGGTGCCGGCGGTGATCTTCAGATCGCGGGCCTTGAGTTCTTCGGCGAGGCGTGCCGGGTCGGTGGGGAGGTAGCCGTAGGGGCCGAGTTCGATCCACTTGTAGCCGGATTCGGCGACTTCGACGAGGAAGCGTTCCCACGGGGTCTGCTTCGGGTCATCCGGGAACCAGACACCCCAGGAGTCCGGCGCGGTGCCGATGATCAGCTTGTTCTCAGTCATTGTGCGTTCCTTTGCGTCGGTTGCTCTCAAGGTCGCTGGCCCGTTTGCGCACGTGGTCAGCCCAGCAGTTTGCGCTGGCGGCTCTTGTGGTCGGTGTAGTTTTCGAAGGCCTGCCGGGTGGAGTCGAGCTCGGAGGCCTGGGAGACCGGTACGTCCCACCAGGACTCGGAGCTGGGGGCGTCCAGCAGCGGGTCGGATTCGACGTGGATGAGGATCGGGCCGCCGCGCTCGGGGGCCGCTTTGGCGTCGCGGACGGCCTGCTCGAACTCGGCGATGACCTTCTCCCCCGGTTCGATCCGGATCACTTTCACGCCGAGGCTTTCGGCGTTCAGGGCCAGGTCCACGGGGAGCCGGTCGCCGTCGTCGAAGCTGTGGTGTTCCTCGTCCAGGGCCCGGTACTGGGTGCCGAAGCGCTGGGAGCCGAGGGATTCGGAGAGTGAGCCGATGGAGGCGTAGCCGTGGTTCTGGATCAGGACCACGATCAGTTTGATCCGCTCGGCGACGGCGGTGACCAGTTCGGTGTGCATCATGAGGTAGGAGCCGTCCCCTACCATCACAACGACGTCGCGCTGGGTCCCGCCCTTCGCGGCTTCTGCCAGCGCGGCACGCTTGACGCCGAGGCCGCCGGGGATTTCGTAGCCCATGCAGGAGTAGGCGTATTCGACGTGGTAGCCGAACGGGTCCCGGACGCGCCACATTTTGTGCAGGTCGCCCGGGAGGGAGCCGGCGGCGCAGATGACGACGTCCTGGGCGTCCATGGCGCGGTTGGTGGCGCCGATGATCTCGTTCTGGGCCGGGAGCGGGGTGAAGCGGGTGTCGAAGGCTTCGTCCACGGTGGTATTCCAGCGGGACTTCTCGGCCGCGATCCGCTGTTCCAGGTCGGCGCCGATCCGGTAGCCGCCGAGGGCCTGGTTCAGCTTGATGAGGGCCTTGCGGGCGTCGGCGACGATCGGCAGGGAGGTGCCGTGTTTGTAGGCGTCGATCGCGGCGACGTTGATGTTGATGAACTTCACGTCCGCGTTTTGGAACGCGGTCCGGGATGCGGTAGTGAAGTCCTCGTAGCGCGTGCCGATGCCGATGATGAGGTCCGCCTCGGCTGCGATGGCGTTGGCCGCCGTCGTGCCGGTGGAGCCGATCGCGCCGAGGGAGAATTTGTGGTCCCAGGGCAGGACACCGACGCCGGCCTGGGTGTTGCCCACCGGGATGCCGGTCAGTTCGACGAACTTCGCGAGTTCCTCGTTGGCGTAGGCGTAGAGCACGCCGCCGCCGGCGATGATGAGCGGGCGCTTGGCGGCGCGGATGGCGTCGGCAGCGCGGCGGACGTCCTCGTCGTCGGCGTCCGGGCGGCGGATCCGCCATTCGCGTTCGGCGAGGAATTCCTCCGGCACGTCGAAGGCCTCGGCCTGGACGTCCTGGGGCAGCGAGATGGTTACGGCACCGGTTTCGGCCGGGTCGGTGAGGACTCGTAGGCCGTGGTGGAAAGCGGAGAACAGCTGCTCGGGCCGGGAGACGCGGTCGAAGAACTTCGAGAGGGGCCGGAAGGCGTCGTTGACCGTGATGTCGTAGGCGTAGGGCTGCTCGAGCTGCTGCAGGACGGGGTCCGCGGCGCGGGTGGCGAAGGTATCGCTCGGCAACAGGAGTACGGGCAGCCGGTTGGTGGTGGCCAGGGCCGCGCCGGTCAGCAGGTTCGAGGAACCCGGGCCGATCGAGGTGCTGATCGCGAAGGTCTGGCGGCGCCGGGTGTGCCGGGCGTAGCCGACCGCCTGGTGCGCCTGGGCCTGTTCGTTGCGGCCCTGGTAGTACGGCATGATCATGGGATCGAGCTGCTGATACTGCTTGAGGGCCTGGCCGACGCCGGCAACATTGCCGTGGCCGAAGATCCCGAAAGTTCCCGGGATCAGCCGCTCCCGATAGTCCTGGCCGCCGATTGAATCGACGGTGTACTGCTGGGACAGGTATTCGACGACCGCCTGGGCGACTGTCATTCTGCGTGTTCCTGAGGCAGTTCTGGTTCCCATGGGAAGTTACTCCGATACTTCTGCGGCGCGGGTGGATTCGGTGTGGTGCAGGAGCGAGGCGGCAGTTGCCACGGCTCCTGCGACGTCGCCGTCTTGCGGGTAGAGCAGGGTCCGGCCGACGGTGAGGCCCTGGACGCCCGGCAACGCGAGGGCGTCCTGCCAGCTGGCGAAGACCTCGTCCTGGCTGCTGTCCGGGTCTCCGCCGAGGAGCACGGTTGGCATGGTGGTGGACGCCATGACGCGCTCCATCTCGGCCACCACGGGAAGTTTCATCCAGGTGTAGGCGCTGCTGGAGCCCAGGCCCTCGGCGATGGCGACGGACTTGATGACGGCGTTGGTGGACAGGTCGTTGCGGACCCTGCCGTGCTCGCGGACGGAGAGGAACGGCTCCACCATCGCGATGAGCCTGCGCTCGGAGAGGGAGTCGATGGCTTTGGCCGTTGCCTCGAGCGTGGCCACCGTGTCCGGGTCGCCGAGGCAGATGCGCGTGAGCATCTTGCCGCCGTCGGCGCCGAGGGCCTCGAGGGCGGCAGCGGTGTGGCCGGTGAAGCGGTCGTCGAGTTCATTCACGAGGCCGGAGAGCCCGCCGCGGTTCATCGAGCCGAAGAGCAGCTTGCCCTCCAGCGCGCCCAGCAGGAGCAGGTCGTCCATGATGTCCGGGGACGCCAGGACACCGTCCACATCCGGGTTGGCCAAGGCGATCCGGAGCCGGTCCAGCAACTGGCGGCGGTCGGCCATGGCCACGGGATCGCTGCCGACCGCAAGCGCACCGCGGGCCGGGTGGTCGGCGGCGACAATGAAGTTCTGTTTGCCGGCCTTGACGCCGGGATGGCGGCGGCGGGCCTTCGCGGCACGGGAGATCGCCGCCGGATCCTCGAGCCGGATGATGCTCAGGTGCTCGTAACGGCGGGGATCGTCGTCCACCGTGAGGGTGGCAGCGGCGTGGTTGACACTCACAGGGTTGCTCCTTCGGTGGCGTAGGTGCCCGGCACAAGGCGGCCGCGTTCGGCGAGCAGGCCGGTGACTTCCTCCGCCGTCGGCATCGCGTCGGCGCAGGACAGCCGGGACGCGACGAGGGCCCCGGCGGCGTTGGCGAAGTCGAGGACCTGGGCGAGCGGCCAGCCGGAGAGCAGCCCGTGGCAGAAGGCCCCGCCGAAGGAATCGCCGGCGCCCAGGCCGTTGACGGTTTCCACCGGCACTGGGGCGGAGACGACGCGTTCGGTGCGGGTCTTGGCCATCACGCCTTCCGGTCCGAGTTTCACGACGGCGATCTCGACGCCGGCCGCGAGCAGGCGGTCGGCCTGCTCGTCCGGGGTGCCTTCGCCGACGGCGACGGCGCATTCCTTGTCGTTGCCGATCGCGACGGTGACGTGCGGGAGGATTTTGGCGACCTGTTCCCGGGCGTCGGCTTCGGAGGCCCAGAACATCGGCCGGTAGTCCAGGTCCAGGATGGTGTACTGGCCGGGCTTCAGCCCGGTGCGGGGCCGCGCCTCATGCGCCGTGATATGGGCGGTCCGGCTGGGTTCCTGGCAAAGGCCGGTGACCGTGGACCAGAAGATCCCGGCGTCCCTGATGGCGTCCAGGTCCAGCTCCTCTGCCTTGATCTGCAGGTCCGGGGCGGTGGGGAACCGTCCGTAGAAGTAGAGCGGGAAGTCCTCCGGCGGCTTGATCGCGCAGAACGTGACCGCGGTGGGCCATTCCTTGACGGCGGTGACATAGGAATCGTCCACCTTGAACTTGCGCAGTTCGCGGTGCAGGTATCTGCCGAAGGCGTCGTCGCCGGTGCGGCTGATGACGGCGGTGCGGCGGCCGTGCCGGGCGGCGGCAACCGCCACGTTGGATGGTGATCCGCCAAGGTACTTTCCGAAGGACGTGACATCCTCCAGGTCCGCCCCGATGTCGTTCGGGTAGATGTCAACGCTGATGCGCCCGATCGTGAGCAGTTCGTGGGTCACGGTGATCGCGGACCTTCCTGGTGAGAACTCGGTACCTTTGCGCAGCCTGAGCTTCGGTGCTTAGGCGGCCGGCGTGAGCCAGGCCACATCCACTACTTTGCCCTAGAATCCATGTACTGTCAAAGGTTTGTACTGACATATTTACAACATGACACGAGGCGGCATATCGGCCCCGGCGCGCGGCGGCTTCACAGGCGGCCGGCGTGCCTCGCGGGCTACCTGCCAGGGACGCCGAGCTCGCCGGTGACATACTGCGCCCGACCAAAACCGAATGACCAGTCCCCCGCAGTGTTCTCGACGTAGCCGATGAAGACGTCCTCGCCGGCGACCCCTTCGGCGGCCAGCCTTGCCGCGATGGCGGCAAACAGGGACTGCTTGGCCTCCTGGCTGCGCCCGGTCTGGGTGAAGATCTGGATCATGACGACATCCGGCGTCCGCTCGAAGCCGAGGCCGGCGTCCTGGGCGACGATCTGCCCCGCGGGATGTTCGGTCAGGACATGTAAGTAGTCCCGCTCCGGAATGCCGTATTCGCCCACGATGGCGCCGTGGATTCCCTGGCTGAGCGCGCGGAGCTGCTCCGGGGTCCGGCCCCGATTGACGTCGATTCGTACGAGAGGCACTCGCCACTCCTTCACTAGTTTGTCCTGACATACTAACAAACGAGAAGTGGGTGATGCAAGGCTTGCCTGCGGCGCAAAAAACAACGCGGGGTCACTCCGCGCCCATCCCAGGGTGTGGGATGGACGCGGAGTGACCCCGCGTTCTCTTATTGGGAGCCTGTGAGGCAGACCCGGGCTACCCGGTGAAGGCAGAACTCCGGGCTGCGCCGTCGTAGCCGCCGGCAGGGGGCTTCAGCCCGTAGATCCCGCCGATGGTCGGCGCGACGTCGGCGGTCCGGGCAGCTTCGGAGGACACCGCCCCCTTGACCACCAGCGGGCTGCCGCCGGTCACGAAGAACGGAATCGGCTCCGTGGCGGGGTGCCCGTGGTTGCCCGGAATGGGATTGGACGCCACGTAGGGGTCGGAGAAGCGCCAGCCCGCGCGGCAGTAGGCCACGAGGTCTCCGGCCTCGCCACCCAGCCGCAGGTCCGCCGGCCTGTTGACCGACAGGACGCCCTCATGCGCACTGACCAACTGTTCGACGGCGGCCAGTCCGGCTGTGCGGTCCGGTTCGGGGCCGGTCCAATACAGCAGGTCCGCGCCGCCGTTCTGGGCAATCGTGATGTTCGACTGGAGCTCCGGACGGGGCTGGAGGATGAGGTTGATCGAGATGACGTTGCTGGGGACGGACCAGTCCATGGAATGGTCGGCGAGCACCATCACCACACTGGAGTCCCACTTGCCGGCGTTCTTGAGGTGGTCGATAAAACGGCCCACCTGCATGTCCGTGTGCGCCAGGGCAGCTTCCCGTGCTGCCCGCAGCGTGGTGCCGGACAGGTCCGAGTGGCCCACGCGGTCGATGTCGCCCAGGTTGGTGAACACAAAGTCCGGGTCCGGGCCGCCCACCATCGCCAGGAGTGCGTCCATCGTGGCGGCGTCGGGCGCATGCCCGGTGACCGGCAGCAGCGGCTGGGGTTCCCATCGATAGCTGGCGCGGGTGCCGAAGATGCCGTAGAGGTACTTCTTGCTCAGCACCGAGCCGGTGGTGAGGCCGCGCTCCTGCAGCCGCTCCAGGAGGGTCGGAAAGTGCAGGTCGGTGGAACGGTCGAGGTCGCGGACCACGCCTTCGGCCCGGTCGAAGATGGCGTTGGCCGGCACGCCCGAACGGTCCGGGCGCACCCCCGTCATCATCATGGCGTGGTTGGGAATGGTTTCCATTACGGGCAGGGAGCGTGCCGCGGGGAAGTTGGTGCCGGCATCGCGGAGGGCAGCCAGCCGCGGCGTCAGGGCTGGCGTGATCTCATCCGGCCGGCAGCCGTCCACCACCAGCACGTAGCTCCGGGTGCGGCCCGTCGCCGGGGCGGCCCAGGCGGTGCCCGGCGCGGCGGAAAGCACGACGGCGGCGCCTCCCGCGGCGGCGAGTTGCAGGAACTGCCGGCGTCCCGGCATCGAGAGTCTGTTGCTGGCGGGCGTGCCCTGCTGAAGTGAACGGCCCTGCTGCGGTGAACGGCTCACTGGAGTCCTCCCTGCGCCGGCGTGACTTTGCCGGTGTTGGCTTGAACGTTGAATGATGTGGACAGGGTGGCTCCCGAACCGGCGGCGGTGCGCTCGGCGAGGACGTACCAGTCCATCCGGACGCCGGCGGCGGTTACGTCCAGGACGGAATAGCCGTGCGAGTCGAAGTCCAGGTATTTCACGTGCGGATTGGCCGCCTTGATGGCGTTCTCCACGCCGACGGATCCGGTCCGGGGCGGAACGTTCAGGATGTCGTCGAGGTTGTCGCTCGTGACGGAGGTGCAGACGAGTTCCGCGGCCACGGAATCGCCGGTGGCCGGGTAGGTGGCCGGATCCGCGGGGATGTCGCAGGCCCAGCCGGAGTGGATGTCGCCGGTGAGGAAGACTGTGTCCTTCACGGCGTTGTCCCGCAGGTGGCGGACCACGCGGTTGCGGTCCACCTCGTAGCCGTCCCACTGGTCCACGTTGTAGGGGACACCGCTGATACTGGTCCCGCCCATCAGCCTTTGCACACCGGCCAGCTCGGCGGTGCTCAGCGTCGAGGGGACGCGGACGGGCGCAATCATGACGGGGTTGCCCACGAGCTTCCACTGCGGGCCGGCGGACTCGAGGTTCCCCAGCAGCCAGTCCATCTGTGCGGCGCCCGTGATGGTGCGGGCGGGGCTGCCGACGGCGGGATCCGTTCCGTTGGCGGCCTGCTGGTCGCGGTAGGAGCGCAGGTCCAGCATAGACAGGCTGGCCAGGGAGCCGAAGTCCAGGCGGCGGTAGATTTGGCCGCCCGGCTCGTAGCGGACTGGCATCCACTCGGCATAGGCCTGGTGCGCGGCGGCGAAGCGCTCACTCCAGTCGCCTTCGACGCCGGGGGTGTGGTTTTCGGCGCCGCCCTTCCAGGCGTCGTTGGCCGATTCGTGGTCATCCCAGGTCACGATGAACGGGGCCGCAGCGTGCAGCGACTGGAGGTCGGGGTCGGTCTTGTACTGGGCATGGCGGCGGCGGTAGTGCGCCAGCTGGGTCATCTCGAAGGCCGGATCGTGCGGGCGGACCACCACGTCGCGGGCCTGATAGTCGCCGGGTGCGTATTCGTAGAGGTAGTCACCGAGGTGGAGGACGGCGTCGAGATCGCCCCGTGCGGCCAGATGGCGGTAGGAGGAGAAGTAGCCGGCCTGCCAGTTCGCGCAGGACACGACCCCGAATTTCAGCCGGTCCACCGCAGCCCCCGCCGCCGGTGCGGTCCGGGTGCGGCCTACGGGTGAGATCTCCTCCCCGAGCGTGAACCGGTACCAGTAGCTCGTGGCGGGCAGCAGCCGGCCGGCAACAACCTTGACGGTGTGGTCGCGGGCCGGGCCGGTGGGCGCAGTACCGCGGGCCACCACTTTCGTAAATCCTGCATCGGCGGATATTTCCCAGCGGACGGAAACGTCCGGGCCGGTACCGCTGCCGGGCAGTGATTCCGGGGTGGGCGTGACGCGGGTCCACAGCAGCACGCTGCCGGGCATGGGATCTCCTGAGGCGATCCCGTGGCCAAACAGGCCGGTTTGGGAGGCTGAAAACGCGCCCGCGGGAGTGCTGGTGGCCATGGCTCCGGCCACGGCAGCGACCCCTGCTGAACGCAGTACTTGACGACGAGTAAAGGTAGTCATGCCTTCCAGTATCCGGATGATTCCGCCCCCGACCGGCGGTTTTCCGCCCAGTTAACCCGACGTTCGCCCAGTGTTCCCCGTGGCGCAGTGCCCATTCCCGCCGTCGGAGCGATATGCCCCCTTGCGTTGCTGCGGGCCTCGTTTTATCCTTAAACAACCACACGGTTGATCAACCTTTAGATTGATTACTTGCGGAAAAGAGGTGTTTCACGCAGTGGACGAACGCGACGACGGAATGCTCGACTCCGCGTTCCTGGCCCTTGCCGACCCCGTCCGTCGCCGCATCATCTCCCGGCTCAGCCGGGGTCCGGCCACCGTGAATGAATTGGCGGAACCTTTCGCGATCACCAAGCAGGCGGTCTCGAAACACATCCAGGTCCTCGAGCAGGCGCAGCTGGTCACGCGCACCCGTGACGCCCAGCGCCGGCCCGTCCACCTGAACCCCGCACGGCTGGAGGCGCTCACCGCATGGATCGACCAGTACCGGCTGGTCCGCGAGGGGCAGTTCCGCAGCCTTGACGCCGTGCTCCAATCAGAGGCCGCGGCACGCGGCACCTAGGCAAAGGACACATCATGACCAACGCCCTGAACGTCACTGTTCCGGAGGGACTGCCCTTCATCGATTTCGAGCGGGAGTTCGATTTCCCCGTCGCCGACGTCTTCCGGGCCCACAAGGAGCCCGGACTGGTCGCCCGGTGGCTCGGACCCCGGCGCATGACGATGGACATCGACCACTACGAGTTCCGCACCGGCGGCAGCTACCGCTACACCCACACCGGACCGGACGGCGTCCCCCACGGGTTCACCGGGGTCTTCCACACGGTCCGGGAAAACGACTTCGCCATCCAGACCTTCGAGTACGACGGCTACCCGGACGTCGTCAGCATAGAGTTCCTGGCCTTCGAGGACCTTGGCGGCGGCCGCACCCGGCTGACGGCGCACGCGGTGTACCCCAGCATCCAGGCCCGCGACGGCATGGCCCAGTCCGGCATGGAAGGCGGATTGACCGAAGCCTACGAACGGCTCGAGGAGGTCCTGGCCGGCGCCAAAGTCTGAGGCGCAGCGCCGTCGTCGTACTTAAACAGACAACGCGGGGTCACTCCGGGCCCATCCCAGCGAGTGGGACGGGCCGTGAGTGACCCCGCGTTGTCTTGGTGCTTGGCGGTGCTTCGGCCCTAGAGGGTGGCGAAGACCTCACGCAGGAGCTTGGCGGTCTCGGACGGCGTCTTGCCGACCTTGACGCCGGCAGCCTCGAGGGCTTCCTTCTTGGCCTGGGCGGTGCCCGCGGAGCCGGAGACGATGGCGCCTGCGTGGCCCATGGTCTTGCCTTCCGGAGCGGTGAAGCCGGCCACGTAGCCGACAACCGGCTTCGTGACGTGTGCCTTGATGTAGTCCGCGGCACGCTCTTCGGCGTCGCCGCCGATTTCGCCGATCATGACGATCGCCTTGGTCTCCGGGTCCGCTTCGAACGCTTCGAGGGCATCGATGTGGGTGGTGCCGATGACCGGGTCGCCGCCGATGCCGATGGCGGTGGAGAAGCCAAGGTCCCGCAGTTCGTACATCATCTGGTAGGTCAGGGTGCCTGACTTGGAGACGAGGCCGATGGGACCCTTGCCCGTGATGTTCGCCGGGGTGATGCCGACGAGGGCCTCACCCGGGGTGATGATGCCGGGGCAGTTCGGTCCGATGATGCGGGTGACCTGCTTGCCGGTGGCGTCGACCTTGGACTGGGCCAGCGCCCAGAACTCGGCGGAGTCCTGGACCGGCACGCCTTCGGTGATGACAACGACCAGGCCGATGCCGGCCTCGATGGCTTCAACGACGGCGTCCTTGGTGAAGGCCGGTGGTACGAAGACGATGGAGACGTCAGCGCCGGTCTCGGCCATGGCTTCCTTGACGGTGCCGAAGACGGTGATCTCGGTGTCGCCGTGCAGGACCGTGGTGCCGGCCTTGCGGGCGTTGACGCCGCCAACGACGTTGGTGCCGGCCTTCAGCATCAGGGCGGTGTGCTTGGTGCCTTCGCCGCCGGTGATGCCCTGGACGATGACCTTGGAGTCCTTGTTCAGATAAATAGACATAGTCGGGTCCCTTTACTTCGCTGCGTTGGCGAGCTCGGCGGCCTTGTCGGCGCCCTCGTCCATGGTGGCGGCCAGGGTAACCAGCGGGTGGTTGGCCTTGGCCAGGATGCGGCGGCCTTCCTCAACGTTGTTGCCGTCGAGGCGGACTACCAGCGGCTTGTTCGCGGAGTGGCCCAGCTCGGCCAGTGCACCGACGATGCCCTTGGCGACGGCGTCACAGGCGGTGATGCCGCCGAAGACGTTGACGAACACGGACTTGACCTGCGGATCGCCCAGGATGACGTCGAGGCCTGCGGCCATGACTTCGGCGGAAGCTCCACCGCCGATGTCCAGGAAGTTGGCGGGCTTCACGTTGCCGTGGTTCTCGCCGGCGTAGGCGACGACGTCGAGGGTGGACATGACCAGCCCGGCACCGTTACCGATGATGCCCACGGAGCCGTCCAGCTTGACGTAGTTGAGGTCCTGCGCCTTGGCCTTGGCCTCCAGCGGGTCAGCAGCGTCCTTGTCTTCAAGGGCCGAGTGCTTGGGGTGGCGGAAGTCGGCGTTCTCGTCGAGGGAGACCTTGCCGTCGAGGGCAACGATGTCACCGGCACCGGTCAGGACCAGCGGGTTGACCTCAACGAGGGTGGCGTCTTCCTTCTTGAAAACGTCCCAGAGCTTCAGGATGACGCCGGCAACCTTGCCGCGCAGTTCCTCGGCGAAGCCTGCAGCGGCGACGATTTCGTCGGCCTTGGCCTGGTCGATGCCGACGGCCGGGTCGATCGAGATCTTGGCCAGGGCCTCGGGGCGCTCAACGGCGAGCTGCTCGATTTCCATGCCGCCTTCTACCGAGCACATGGCCAGGTAGTTGCGGTTGGCCCGATCCAGAAGGACGGAGAAGTAGTATTCCTCGGCGATGTCCGCACCCTGGGCGATCATCACGCGGTGGACGGTGTGACCCTTGATGTCCATCCCGAGGATGTTGGTGGAGTGTTCAAACGCCTCGTCAGCGGTCTTGGCGACCTTGACGCCGCCGGCTTTGCCGCGGCCTCCAGCCTTGACCTGCGCCTTTACGACAGTTACGCCGCCGATTTTCTCGGCAGCTGCCTTTGCTTCTTCAGGGGTGTGCGCCACGATGCCAGCAAGCACGGGTACACCGTGCGCCTCGAACATATCGCGCGCCTGGTATTCAAACAGGTCCACGGTTTAGTGTCCTTCTCCGTCGAAGTAGTTTCTGTACAGCCGGACCCCACGTTCTCGCGGTTACCGGGCTGCGGAATAAGCGCACCCTGCGACTAGCTTGGAAACGAGCCACACGGCGCAATGCTCCTTTCGGAACTCTAGTCCTTCCTGGGGAGCAGCCCGTCCCAGAGTACCCGTTATGTGAGTAAGGACACTATTCTATGAAGCGTAGAAAAACCGCTAGATTACGGGGATTTTGGGGCTTCCGAAGGGCCCGGGGAGGCTTGTTTGCCGGCGTCGGAGATCAGTTCGTAATGGTCCCGCGCAACGAAGAAAGCGACACCGGCTGAGACGTTTCCGCAGGCAACCCCGCCGTTGTAGGCGGAGCAGCGAAGCCCGTTGCGTTCCAGGTTCTGGCCCTCTTCGAGCACGGGAAGCCCGGCGATGGGGCCGGCGCGGTTTCCCTTGGGCCCGAATTCCGCTTCCTGCTCTGTGACGCCGGAGCGGCATTCGCCGTAGGCGGCGTGCTCCGGGGTGAGCAGCGCGGCACCTCCCAGGTAGCCCAGACCCGTCCCGCCGCAGTCGTCGGCGATGTCCTTCGCCGCCGGTGCGGGGTAGGCCGCCAGTTCGCAGTGCGCTACCGGGACGTTCGCCAGCTTTTTGTTGGCGGGGTCCGAATAACCGTTCTGCTCATACGGGAGGTTCACGTGCCCGCCGCGGGCCGACGTCAGGGAGCAGACCACGTTCCGGTCTGCCGTGACGAAGCTGAGGATGTCCTGGCCGGCGGAGTACTTCCCCGCGTCCGCGAGGGGCGCCTGCTTTAGCTGCTCCAGCGCGGGCAGGGGTGCGGGCAGGATATAGCCCGGGTCTTTCTGCGTGACAGTGCACGCCGTGGCCGCCAGCAGGAGGAGGGCGGCCAGAATCCCCAGAAGTGTCCGTCGCATGCGCTCCATTATGCCTGCAGGCACGCCCGGCTTCTGCGACTGCCGGCGTCAGACCCCGCTGCCGGTGCCGGGCGTTCCGCCGGAGGCGACGGCGGCTTTGATGATGTCGACGGCGGCGCCGACGCTGTCTTCCGTCTCGAACTGTCCGCCCATCGCCTCCGCCCGCGCACGCCAGGACGGATCGCCCAGCACGGTGTCGACTGCGGAACGGATGGCTGCGGCGCTGGGCGTCTCGGTTTTCAAGTTCACCCCGACGCCGGCGTACGCCACCCGGGCATTGACGTCGTTCTTCCCCTCGTTGAGTCCGGCCGTCACGAGCGGAACCCCGTGCGAGAGGGCAAGCAGCACCCCGCCGAACCCGCCGTTGGTGACGAA
This sequence comes from Pseudarthrobacter kochi, assembly GCF_055412805.1. Lineage (NCBI taxonomy): Bacteria > Bacillati > Actinomycetota > Actinomycetes > Micrococcales > Micrococcaceae > Pseudarthrobacter > Pseudarthrobacter kochi. Next base: position 7,400 of record NZ_JBVAYV010000038.1, on the reverse strand, counting down.
AACGTCCGTGACGGGGAAGACCTGGGCGAAGTCGACGTAGTCCTCGACGACCACGTTGGGCTGCGGGTACCTGCGCCTCAGTTCGCCGGTGCCCGCACCGCCGGTCGCGACGACGATGAGGGCGTCCGTATCCTTGAGTGCCTCAAGGGTGGGAACCATCAGTTTGGCCGGATTCCTGTTATCCACCGTTCCCTGGGTGACGACGACGGTCCGGCGGTAGGTACCGGCCGCCATCGTCCGCCGGGCGTCCGGGACGTCGTCGGCGGCGGCTACTGCGCGGTGCGGCAGCAGGGCGCCGACGTAGTGGACTTTCGGGTTGACGTTCTGCCGCGGGAAGTCCAGGGACGCGGTGCCCGTCTGGATGATCGCCTGCGACCACCGGTAGGGCTCATCGGTGATGGGCTTCCCGCCGTCGGTGCGGAGGCCGTAGCCGCGCAGTTGCCGGACATAGCTGTTGCGCGCCGGCTTCGTGACGATCTGGTCCGAGACCAGCCGGGCACCGGCATGGAGGATCTTGTGGGCCGGGGTCCGGGCCGGGGAGAAGCCGAAGAACATCGGGGGCACCAGCGGGTCACTTTCCATGTTGCCGATGGGGACGACGCTGACGACCGGTTTGCCCAGCACAGCGGCCAGGAGCCGCTGGACGAACATGGTGTTGTCTGCGACCACGACGTCGAAGGGGAACCGCTGTTGCACGTCCCTGATGTCTTCGAAGAAATTCGTGACGTTGCTCGCGAAGATCCGTTCGCCGTCGAACCGGATGGCCATCGGCCCCTTGAGCTTGGCGCGTTGCGGGTAGAGCTCGTTGAGGTTGTCCGCGGTGTGCTCAATCGCGCGATCGAACGGGTAGTGCCGGATGCCCAGCTCGTCGACTTTGCCGGCGAATGTGCGGCCGGTGTACCAGCCGACGTCGTGGCCCTCGTCCTTGAGGCGGACGCCGATGCCCGTCATGGGATTGAAGTGTCCGGCGATGGCCTGGCTGGCCAACAGAACTTTCATGGCGCAGCTCCGTCGCAATCCTGACGTTTCGCCATGCAGCGGAGTCCGCGTGCTGGCGCCCCATTCTCGACTTTAGGCGCGTCGGGTCCGCGGCACAATGATTCTGGAGGGCAGCATTTCTCCGGACGGCAGCGACATTGGTCAGGCGTCGGGCTTGGTCAGGCGTCGAGCTTGGTCAGCGGTGCGTAACGGAGCAGGAGCCGCTTCTCGCCGACGCCGAACCTCACCTTCGCGACCGTCTTGTCCCCCGCGCCTTCGACGGCCAGTACGGTGCCGTTGCCGAAGCTCGTGTGGTTGACCTTGTCCCCGATGCTGACGGCGACGATTTCCTTCTGCGGCTGCACCCGGTTCTTGGCGATGGCGGCGGGAACGTCCGCGTTGAAGCCCGCGGACGGGCTGGCCTCGGCCCCGCGCGCGGTGCCGGCCCCCCAGAAGGATCCGCCGTAGCGGCTCGAGCCGATCGAGGCGCCGCTCCCCCAGCCGCCGGTCTGGCGGGTGGAGCCTTCGCGCCTCCACTCCACCAGCTCGGCGGGGATTTCCTCGATGAACTGGCTGGCGGGGTTGTACTGGCTCTGGCCCCACATGCTGCGGACCTCGGACCGGGTCAGATACAGGCGCTTCCGCGCCCGGGTCAGGCCCACGTAGGCCAGCCGGCGTTCCTCGGCCAGTTCCTTGGGGTCCGTGGCGGAGCGCTGGTGCGGGAACAGTCCGTGCTCCATACCGGTCAGGAAAACCACCGGGAACTCCAGCCCCTTGGCGGTGTGCAAGGTCATCAGGGTGACAACGCCGAGCCTCTTGGCTTCGGCGACGGCGGCGGCCAACTGGTCCGCGCTCCCCGCGGGCGCGTCCGGAATCTGGTCGGCGTCGGCGACGAGGGAGACGCCTTCCAGGAAGGCGCCGAGCGAACCCTCGGGGTTGTCGCGCTCGTATTCACGCACGACGGCGACCAGTTCCGCGAGGTTCTCCACCCGCGACTCGTCCTGCGGGTCGGAGCTGGAACGGAGTGTGGCGAGGTAGCCGGTCTGTTCAAGGACTGCCTCCAGGGCCGCGGCCGCTCCGGAGCCGGACGCCACCTCGGCGAGGTCGTCGAGGAGCTTCACGAAGCCCTGGACGGCGTTGACGGAGCGGGTGGCCATGCCCGGTGCCTCGTCGGCGCGGCGGGCCGCTGCCATAAAGGAGATCCGGTCGCGCTGCGCGAGGGAGGCCACCGCACCCTCGGCCCGGTCGCCGATGCCGCGTTTGGGCTCGTTCAGGATGCGGCGCAGGTTGACGTCGTCGTCCGGGTTGACCAGGACCCGCAGGTAGGCGAGCGCGTCCTTGATTTCCTTGCGCTCGTAGAACCGGGTGCCGCCGACCACCTTGTACGGGAGTCCGACGCGGACCAGGACATCCTCAATCGAGCGGGACTGGGCGTTGGTGCGGTAGAAGATCGCAACGTCACCGGGGCGGAGGTCGCCCTCGTCCTGCAACCGGTCGATTTCCTTGGCGATGAACTGGGCTTCGTCGTGTTCGTTCTCGCCGACATAGCCGACGATCTTCTCGCCGTCGCCCTCTGCCGTCCAGAGCCGCTTCTCCGGCCGGTTGGGGTTGCGGGAGATGACCGAGTTGGCGGCGCTGAGGATGGTCTGGGTGGAGCGGTAGTTCTGCTCGAGCTTGATGGTGCGGGCGTCGGGGTAGTCCTTTTCGAACTCCACGATGTTGCGGATGTCGGCGCCGCGGAAGGCGTAGATGGACTGGTCCGAGTCGCCCACGACGGTCAGCTCCGCCGCGCCGGGGCCTTCGCCGACGATCTCCCGCACGAGGGCGTACTGGGCGTGGTTGGTGTCCTGGTATTCGTCGACCAGGACGTGCCGGAAGCGGCGGCGGTAGGACTCCGCGAGCGCCGGGAAGGCGCGGAACATGTAGACCGTCTCGGCGATCAGGTCATCGAAGTCCATGGCGTTGGCCTGGCGCAGCCGCTGCGTGTAGCCCTTGAAGACCTCGGCGACGGACTGCTCGAAGGGGTCGTTGTGGTTGGCGCTGGCGGAGTAGCTGTCGGCGTCGATCAGTTCGTTCTTGAGCGCCGAGATCTTGTGCTGGATGGCCTTGGGGGCGAACCGCTTCGGATCGAGGTCCAGGTTCTTGGCCACGAGCGTGATGAGGCGCAGCGAGTCGGCGGAATCGTAGATCGAGAAGTTGGAGTTCAGGCCGACATTCTTGGCCTCGCGGCGCAGGATCCGGACGCAGGAGGAGTGGAACGTGGAGACCCACATGGTCTTGGCCCGGCCGCCGACCAGGGCTTCGACCCGCTCCCGCATTTCGGCGGCAGCCTTGTTCGTGAAGGTGATGGCCAGGATCTCGCCGTGGTGCGCCCGGCGGGTGGCGATCAGGTAGGCGATGCGGTTGCTGAGCACGCGGGTCTTGCCCGAGCCTGCGCCGGCAACGATCAGCAGGGCGCTGCCGGCGTGCTTCACGGCTTCTTCCTGCTGCGGGTTCAACCCCTCGAGGAGCTCCGCCGCACCCGGGAGGGCGGGCTGGTCCCAATCCCCGGCCGGGTTGTTCCTCCGGACGCTGTTTGGCCCGACGCTTTCTGCGGAATCCAGCCCGGCCACGCCCGTTCCGGCGGGCGTTTTCGTGCGCACCGCAGCCTTCGAGGCAGCTGGGAAGGGTCCGTCGGCGTAAGGGTCAAACAACATATCCATGGTGTTAACAAGTCTAGGCGGTGCCACTGACACCGGAGTCCGCCCTTCGGGACATGCCCTCCCCAGCCCGCGGCCACTGGACATAATGCCCACATGCCCACGCGCCGCAGCCAACAATGAGCATGGCCCACGGAGCTCGCCAAACCCCCGGCGGGACATGCCCTCCCCCGCCCGCGACCACTGGACATAGTCCCTACATGCCCACGCGCCGCAGCCAACAATGAGCATGTCCCACGGAGCTCGCAGCGAAGACTGAGCATGTCCAGCTGTCAGCCCCGGCAAACGAGCATGTCCCACGGGCTGGGCCTTCGGCGCCCGCGTCTAAGCTACGGAGCCGGATTCAAGGGCGGCGCGGAGCTGCCGGACGGCCGTCGCACCTCCGGCGACGAACCAGTCCAGTCCGTTGACCCGTACGACGTCGGCGGCGCCCCCGGCGGCAAGGACTATCGCCTTGCCCGGCAGCCAATCCCATTCCGGGCAGCTGTGCTGGAACCAGCAGCCCAGTTCGCCGTCGGCCACCCGGCTCAGGTCGCAGGAGCCGGAGCCGAACATGCGCAGCGCGGCGGCGGAGGTCGCTGCGGCGTGCCACGGCATCGCGCACAGCGGGTCAGCGAGCCAGGTGGGGTGGATGTAGGTCGCGGCGCCGAGTTCGGACAGGGGCGTGTCGGACCGGCTGATTCCCGGGGCGAAAGTGGTCAACTGCTCGCCGTTGAGCGTTGACGGCCGGTCCGTTCCGCCGAGCCAGAGCTTGTCCTCCTCCGGCTGGAAAATCCCGCCGAGCAGCACTCCGGACGAATCCTTGAGGGCAATCGCGGAGCACCAGTAGGTGGAGCCGTGGAGGAAGTTGTAGGTCCCGTCGACCGGGTCGATAACCCAGGTCCTGCCGCTGGCGCCTGCCACGGAGGCACCCTCTTCGCCGAGGATGCCGTCGTCGGGCCGGCAGCGCTGGAGCTGTTCGAGCACATAGGCCTCGGCTGCGTGGTCCGCGGCCGTCACGACATCGGAAACCGACGTCTTTTGCCGGCCTTCCAGCCCGGCCTGGCGCATGAGCAGCGCCAGGGTTCCGGCCTCACGTACAAGGGCTTCGGCGAGCTGGTAGTCGTCCAATGCGGGATTGAGTTCAGCGGTGCTGTGCCGGCCGAGCCGGTGCTTTCCTAGTTCGGTCACGCGCTCCAGCCTATCGGCGCCCACCGGCAGTGAACAGGCGGCGGGCGAACTGTGCCGGACCGCGCGTCGGACGGCGCCCAGCGTCGCACTCGGGCCGGGCGATAATGGAGCCATGGCCAAGACACCCGCACAGCGAATCAAGAAGCACGGCGCCAACGCGGCCGTCCCCCAGCACCACCTGCCGTCGGTGATCAACCCGAGCACCAGCCGCACCCCGCAGAAGGCGCAGAACAACAGCAACCTGATCCTGATTGCCGGTGTCGTGGCGAGCCTGTTCCTGTTCTGGTACCTCCACCTGCTCACCCTGAACCAGCTCACCCAGCTCAGCGGGGGCATGGCCATGCCGGACTCCCTGATCGGCGGCTTCGACCAGGGCTACGTCGAGCACCTGCGCAGCGCGATGGACGAGGATGCCCGCGGACAGCTCAACTACGTCCACAAGACGGCCGGCACGCTGTTCCCGCTGATCTTCGGTTTCACCTGGCTGCTGCTCATTGGCACGAACGTGGCCCGGAAGGGACTGCGCTGGGCGCTGTGGGCCGTGCCCTTGCTGTTCGCGGCCGTCAGGCTGTGGGGCAACGCCGCCATCGACTCGATGCTGTCGGCGGAAACTGTCGACGCCGGCCAGGTGGCCCTGGCGTCGGGCCTCACCGTGACCGGCTGGGTGCTGTTGGTGCTGAGCCTGGTGGCTGGCGGCGCTGCAGTGTTCCTGGGCCGCAGACGCGCCTCCGCCGCGGCTCCCACCGCGGGACATGCCCAGTCCTAGCAGCGGCCACTGAGCACAATCCCACTCTGTCCATCCGTGCGGGCATCCGGAGGGCATGCTCCACTGCGCCCACCGCGGGACATGTCCAGTCCTGGCCGCGGCCACTGAGCACAATCCCACTATGTCCATCCGTGACGGCACCCGGAGGGCATGCCCAGTGGGGGCCGGGGATCGCCCAAAACGCTCAGCCGGCGGGGGTCAGGCCTCGTTGGCGAGGAACTCCCGGGCCTGGTCCGCACGCTGCTGCGCTCCCGAAGCTTCGAAATGGAGGGCGGCCCGAAGCAGGTTTTCCCTGGCCGCGTCCTGGTTGCCGATGACAGCATTGGCCCGGCCCAGCAGGAGGCATGCCTCGCCCAGGATTTGAGGGGAAGGCTTCTCTGGGTCTGCAATGATCTGATCGAGCAGTTCGATGGCGGCGTTGGGCTCACCAGCCAAGAAGTTCCAGTGGGCCCGGTTCAGCTTCATCAGCAGGTAATCGTTGGCACTTCCGCCGATCACGTCCGTGGCGAGTTCTGCCCGTTCGATGCATCGCAGTGTGTCGGCATCCGCGACGTCGGCAGCGAGCCGCATGGCTGCCGACGCTTTGTTGAATTTGGCCCAGACGTCAAGGTTCCTGGCAGGAGAAAACGTCGACGCCGCGAGCTCGTGATATTCGAGCCCCTCCTGCACCTTGTTGCAGAGAAAAGCGACGTTCCCTATGACCCAGTAGACCTTGCCTATCAGCTGGTCATCGACTTCGGTAGAAACCGCATCGGCCAAGCCGAGGCACTCGGCCCAGGCTCCATCCAGCCTTCCACTGTCCGCCAGCACGGCGATCAATGCCTGGCGTGCCTTGACGTTGGTTTCCACATCGTCTTCTGACACAAGATCCACGGCATCCCTCGCTGCGTCAGCTGCTTCTTCCAGCAAACCAGCCCCCTGCCGCGCCTTAGCCACCAGGATGTAGGCCCGGGCTTTCGCATGTGGTTCCGTCGTCGTGTGGGGGCCGCCAACCAAGTCCGACGCAAGTGCGGCGCAGGTCTCGAACTCCTCAGCGTCCAGAAGGTTCTCGGCCCTGAGAAACGTCATGTTCCACCAAGCATCCCTGTCGCCATCTTTACGGGCTATCTCTGCGGCATCGTGCGCGCTGCTGGCCGCTTGGATGAAGTCATGGTTAGTCCGGTGCTCGTACGCCCTCAGTTCAGCGGCGGCGTAAGAAGGCGAAGCGGAGTGCAAAGTCATAGCTACATTATCCGTTGCCACGGATGCGCATCGGCACAGCACGCGCAAGCAGGATGCGCGCAGATTTCACGCAGGAATCGTCCTGCTTCGCGCGACTAACACAGTTTCCGAGTTGTCAGCCAGATTGTTACCACACGGCGTGTCCTATGCCCCTATACTGAACTCGCATCACATTAGTCCCATCAGCCTCTTACGTATCAGGAGCCTTACATGAAGAAGTCCCTTGCAACACTCCTCGTCGCCGGTGCGCTGGCAGTCGCAGGCCTTTCCGCAACGTCGGCGATCTCGGCTTCCGGCGACAACGCCGGCCAGGGATCCGTTCAGGCCGTCAACTGGTGGCCGAACTCCACCCCGAAGAACTAATCAAAACAGAAGAACGAAGGCGGGCATCGGATCCATTTCCGATGCCCGCCTTTTCATCTCAGGACCTCATGTTTGGGTTGGACCGGCTATTCGGCTCTTCAAGGTTCCCGGGGAATGGTCTGCTGAGATGATTGCTCATGCTGCCATCCGGGCTGCACTTCTCAAGAGGATACGCGATTTGTAGTTGTCCGGGTTCCGGTATC
>NZ_JBVAYV010000037.1:0-37865 GCF_055412805.1 Pseudarthrobacter kochi | reverse complement strand
CAGCGGAGTAGATACCTTGATTCTCTCCCAAGGCCCTCACCTCAGCTGAACAACTCCCCGCCCGAACTCCTCACACGGCAGCGATGTCTACACTCTCAATTCTGAAGAGCCAATTATCCTCGCCGGGGGGACCGGTTCAAGACTTCATCCGATTACGTTGGGCATCAGCAAGCAGCTGGTTCCGGTATATGACAAACCGATGATCTATTATCCGCTGTCCACCCTGATGCTGGCCGGGATTCGGGACATCCTTATTATCACCACTCCCCACGACGGTGACCAGTTTGAGCGCCTGCTCGGTGACGGCAGCCGGTTCGGTGTCAGCATCACCTACAAGCAGCAGCCCTCCCCGGACGGGCTGGCCCAGGCCTTCGTGCTTGGCGCCGAACACATTGGCGACGGGCCTGTTGCCCTGGTGCTGGGCGACAACATCTTCTACGGCCACGGCATGGGAACTCAGCTGCGCCGCTTCGCGAACATCGATGGCGGCGCCGTCTTCGGCTACTGGGTCGCGGACCCCTCTTCCTATGGCGTGGTGGAGTTCGACGATGCGGGCAAGGCCATCTCGCTGGAAGAAAAGCCTGCAAATCCCCGGAGCCACTATGCGGTGCCCGGCCTCTATTTCTACGACAACGACGTTGTGGAGATCGCCCGGAACCTTAAGCCATCAGCCCGCGGCGAGCTGGAAATTACCGACGTGAACCGTGTTTATCTGGAACGCGAAAAGCTTCAGGTGGAGATTCTTCCCCGTGGATCCGCGTGGCTGGACACGGGAACCTTCGATTCCCTTAACGAGGCCTCCGAATTCGTGCGGACCGTTCAGAAACGGCAGGGACTCTCCATCGGCTGCCCCGAGGAAATCGGCTGGCGGCTCGGATTCCTGACCGACGACGAGCTCCGCGAGCGCGCCGAGCCCCTGGCCAAGAGCGGCTACGGCTCCTACCTGCTCGGGCTCCTGGCAGACAAGCGCCAATAGCGGCGGTCCCGCCGTCGGGCCATGGCCGTGAGCCGGGCGAATACCCCCACGGCGAAAGTGGGCGCCAGCCACCGTTTGGCTCTATATATTGGGGAGCATGACTGAGACTCCCGCCGCCGGCGGCCCTTCCAACGCCGTGGAAACACCCGCTGCAGCCGCCCCCGTGGCCAAGAAAATCCCTGCCGTCCGCACGCACCACGGTGACGCCTTCGAGGACAACTACGAATGGCTGCGGAACAAGGAATCCGCGGAGGTCGTGGAGCTGCTCAAGGCCGAGAACGCGTACCAGGAGGCCGTCACGGCCCACCAGGAGCCGCTGCGCGAGGCCATCTTCCAGGAGATCAAGGCCCGCACCCAGGAGACGGACCTCTCCGTGCCCAACCGCAAGGACGGCTGGTGGTACTACACCCGCTCAGTGGAGGGCAAGGAATACGGCATCCAGTGCCGCGTCCGGGCCCAGGACACCGGGGACCGCGTCGCCGACTGGACGCCCCCCGCCGTCGAGGTCGGCGTCGAGGTCCCGGGCGAGGAAATCCTGCTGGACTGCAACGTCGAGGCAGAGGGCAAGCCGTTCTTCGCCGTCGGCGGCGCCGCCGTGACCATCGACGGGAACCTCTACGCCTACGCCGTGGACAACGCCGGCGACGAGCGGTTCACGCTGCGCATCAAGGACCTGCGGACCGGCGAGCTCCTTCCCGATGTGATCGAGAACGTCTTCTACGGCATCTCCTTCTCCCCCGACGGCACCCGGATCTTCTACACCGTGGTGGATGACGCCTGGCGTCCCTACCAGGTGAAGTCCCATGTCCTCGGAACACCCGTCGAGGGGGACGAGGTCATCTACCAGGAGGACGACGTCGCCATGTGGCTGGGCTTCGAGCTCTCCGCCGACCGGCGCCACCTGGTGCTCGGCATCGGCTGCTCGGAATTCAGCGAGACGCGACTGCTGCGCTTCGACGCGCTCGACGCCGGACTCAGCACCGTGATCTCCCGGGACGAGCGCATCCTCTACGAGGCCGAGCCGTTCCTGCTGGCTGGCCCGGACGGGCACAAAACCGAAACCATCGTCCTGACCCACAACAGGGACGCCATCAACTCCATGGTCTCCCTCGTGGACCCGGCCGAGCTCGCCAAGCCGCTCGCCGAGCAGCACTGGACCACCGTCGTCGGGCATTCCGACCAGGTGCGGGTCAACGGCGCCGGGGTCACTTCGACGCATCTGGTGGTCTCCATCCGCAAGGACACGATCGAGCGCGTGCAGGTCCTGCCGCTTGCCGGGCTGGGCACGCCGGAGCAGGGTGCGCCGGTGGAGCCGGCCTTTGAGGAGGAGCTTTACACCGCGGGCGTTGCCGGCTCCGACTATGAGGCGCCGGTAATCCGGATGGGCTACACGTCCTACTTCACGCCGTCGCGGGTCTACGACTTTGTGCTGCCCACCGCGGAGCTGCCCGCCGGCGAACTGCTGCTGCGCAAGGAGAGCCCGGTGCTGGGCGGCTACTCGGCCGCGGACTATGTCGCGACCCGGGAGTGGGCGGTGGCGTCGGACGGGACCCGGATCCCGCTTTCGGTGCTGCGGCACGCCTCGGTGGCCCGCGATGCCACGGCGGCCGGGCTGGTGTACGGTTACGGCTCCTACGAGATGAGCATGGATCCCAGCTTCGGGATCCCCCGGCTCTCCCTGCTGGACAGGGGCATCGTGTTTGTGATCGCCCACATCCGCGGCGGCGGGGAATTGGGCCGGCACTGGTACGACACCGGCAAGAAGCTGCAGAAGAAGAACACCTTCACGGACTTCATCGCGGCCACCGACTGGCTGGCGCAGTCCGGCTGGGTGGACCCGGCGCGGATCGCGGCCATGGGTGGTTCGGCCGGCGGCCTGCTGATGGGTGCCGTGGCCAACCTGGCGCCGGAGAAGTACGCGGCGATCGTGGCGGCCGTCCCGTTCGTGGACGCCCTGACCACCATCCTGGATCCTGAGCTGCCGCTCTCGGCGCTGGAGTGGGAGGAATGGGGCAACCCGATCACCGACCGCGCCGTGTACGAGTACATGAAGTCCTACACGCCGTACGAGAACGTCCGCGCGGTGGCCTACCCCAAGATCGCGGCGGTCACCTCGTTTAATGACACCCGGGTCCTCTACGTGGAGCCGGCCAAATGGGTGCAGCGGCTGCGCGAACTCAACACCGGCAGCGAGCCGATCGTGATGAAGATCGAGATGGACGGCGGCCACGGCGGCGCCTCGGGCCGCTACGTGCAGTGGAAGGAACGCGCCTGGGATTATGCCTTTGTCGCCGACTCCCTGGGCGCCACGGAACTCTTGCCGGGGGCCGGGGTTAAGTAACTGCCCTCTGGGCGGCTTGCCTGGCCGGGCACTCGCACCGGGCCCGCACCCATTCGACGAAATTGGCCGCTACGGGCCCTGACAAGGTGCCCATTCGACGCAATTGGCCGCTATGAGACCCATCATGGCGGCCATTTGTGGCAAATTGGTGACATCGGGCCCTCATTTTGAGGGATATGGCGGCTACGCCTGGGAAATGGTTAAGTCCGCGGCCTGCTGCCTGGCCGTCCACTCGTCCTCAAGCATTGCGTACACCACCTCGGTGGCCCACTGGCCCTTGTAGCGCCACTTGTCCACCTGGGTGGATTCCAGCCGCATGCCAAGGCGTTCGCACAACACCGCGGAGGCGGTGTTGAGCGCATCGAGCTTGGCGTTGATGCGGTGGAAGCCGAGTTCCTCAAAGCCCAGTTTGAGCAACGCACCGGCGGCTTCGGATGCGGTGCCCTTGCCCCGGGCCGCAGCGGCGCAGCACCAGCCGTTCGGTGCGGAGGGGCAAGTTCAGATCCGTCATGGCCCAAGGCTACCCATCGGTTGCTCCGTAAGTGCCGTTTTGGGCCGCCAAAAGGGCCGCTACGGAGCAGTCGATGAGGGGGTGACGACGGCGGCCGTGGCCTCGGCGATGGCGCGCTCCTCGTCGGTGGGCACCACGAGCACGGGGATGGCCGAGGACGCCGAGGAGATCACCCGGGGTTCCTTCGAGCGTTCGCGGTTGAGGCCGGCGTCGAGCTGCACGCCCAGGGCACCCAGCCGCTCCGCCACGAGGGCGCGGAACTGGTGCGAATTCTCCCCGATCCCGGCCGTAAACACGAGCGCCTTCGCCCCGCCGACGGCCACGTGGTAGCCGCCGATGTATTTCGAGAGCCGGTAGGACGCGACGGCGAGCGCCATGGCCGCTTTGGCGTCCCCGGCTTCGGCGGCCTCCACGACGGTGCGCATGTCGTTGTTGCCGGCCAGGCCCTTGAGCCCGGATTGGCGGTTGAGCATGGCGTCGAGGTCCTCCGGGGACCAGCCGGCCCGGCCAAGGAAGACGAGGATGGACGGATCCAGGTCACCGGAGCGGGTGCCCATCACGAGGCCCTCCAACGGGGTGAAGCCCATCGAGGTGTCCACGGACTGTCCACCGCGGATCGCCGTGACGGAGGCCCCGTTGCCCAGGTGCGCGATGACGGCGTCGAACTCGTCCACCGGGACATCCAGCAGCGCCGCCGCCCGGTGCGCCACGTATTCGTGCGAGGTGCCGTGGAAGCCGTAGCGGCGGATCCCGTGGTTGGTATAGAGCTCCTCCGGCACCGCGTAGCGCCAGGCGTACTCCGGCAGGGTGCGGTGGAAGGCGGTGTCGAACACTGCGACCTGCGGCATGTCCGGCCACTTCTTCGAGATCGCGCGGATGCCCAGCACGTTCGCCGGGTTGTGCAGGGGCGCCAGCGGGTTGAGCCGCTCGATGGCCCGGGTGATCTCGTTGTTGATCAGCACCGGCGCGGAGAAGCGCTCGCCGCCGTGCACCACGCGGTGGCCCACGGCATCCAGCGTCCGGTCCCCCAGCGCCGCGTGGATCTCCGCGTCGACCTGCTCCAGAGCCTCGGCGTGGTCGCGGGGGCCCTCGATCTGGCCGTCGCCCTCGCCGCCGTTGCCCATTCCGATCTTCTCGACCAGCCCCTCGGCGAGCACACTGCCGGCCTCGACGTCGCGGACCTGGAACTTCAGTGAGGACGAACCGGAATTGATGACGAGGACGAGCACTGGGCCTCCTAAGCCTTGGCTGCTGCGGTGTCGGTGGAGGTTCGATCGTATCGCCGTTGCGCAAGCCGCGGCGGGCGCCTAGAGTCGGCGGACCAACTGGACGATTCACGAAGGGATTTCCATGACTGACGACACCACCCAGCCGGACAGCACCGAGCCGGCCAGCGGGTCCGGCAAGCCGGATCCCACCGGCGTCGAGGGCGCCAACCCGGCGCTGGACGACACGGGGAACCTCAAGGCCGCCGAGACCGGGGAAGCCCCCGAGGCCCCCGAGAACCTCGAGGACCTGGACCTCACACCGGCCGGCCTGTCAGATGAGCCAGCCAAGCAGGAAGATCCCGACAGCCCTGTGGAGCCGGAAAACAGCTGACCGGAATCCGCCCCGTCCGCTGGCGCTCCGGTTAGGCCCGGGCAGCCGCAGGGGCCGGCACGGCGGCGGCCTCCGCGGACTGCGCCTGGACGGCGGTGATGGCCACCGTGTTCACGATGTCCTCCACGGTGCAGCCGCGGGAAAGGTCATTCACCGGCTTTCGGAGTCCCTGCAGGACGGGCCCGACGGCGACCGCCCCCGAGGACTGCTGCACCGCCTTGTAGGTGTTGTTGCCGGTGTTAAGGTCCGGGAAGATGAACACGGTGGCCTGCCCGGCGACGGACGAACCGGGCATCTTGGACTGCGCGATCGCGGCGTCCACGGCGGCGTCGTACTGGATGGGGCCCTCGACGGCGAGATCCGGGCGGCGCGCCTTCACCATCTCGGTGGCCTGCCGGACTTTGTCCACGGCCTCGCCGGTCCCGGACCCGCCGGTGGAGTAGGACAGCATGGCCACGCGCGGCTCCACGCCGAACTGGACGGCGGTCTCGGCCGAGGCCAGCGCGATGTCCGCCAACTGCTCCGCATTCGGGTCCGGATTGACCGCGCAGTCGCCGTAGACCAGCACCCGGTCCGGCATCAGCATCAGGAACACGGAGGAGGCGATCTTCACGCCGTCGCGGGTCTTCACGAACTCCAGCGCGGGGCGGATGGTGTGGGCGGTGGTGTGCGCGGCCCCGGACACCATGCCATCCACCACGCCCAACTGCACCATCATGGTGCCGAAGTAACTGCCGTCCAGCATGAGTTCCAGCGCCCGGGCGAGGTCCACACCCTTGTGCGCCCGCAGCTCCGCGTATTTCTCCGCAAACTGCTGGCGCAGCTCCGATGTCGCGGGGTCCACGATGCTCATGCCCGAGAGGTCGATGCCCTGGGTGGATGCCAGTTCCCGGACCTCGGACTCGTTGCCCAGGATCGTGAGGTCGCAGACGTCCCGCCGGTGCAGAATTTCAGCGGCACGCAGGATCCGCACGTCGGTCCCCTCAGGCAGGACGATGTGCCGGCGCTGCAGCCGGGCCCGTTCGATGAGGTCGTGCAGGAACCGCAGCGGCGTCATCCGTTCCGGCCGCGGAAGGTGCAGCCGTTCCAGCAGCTCGGCCTCGTCCACCCGCTTGGCCCACAGACCCAGGGCGGAGGCCACCTTGCGGCGGTGCCCGGAGCAGATCTCGCTGCGCACCTCGGAGACGCGTTTGGCCGTCACGTAGGTGTCGTCCGGGGCGGCGAAGATCGGGAACGGGGCCTGCGCCAGCAGCGAGTAGATGGTGGGATCGGGGGCCAGGCCGCCGGTCAGGATCAGCGCGGACGGGACCGGGAACTCGGGCGAGAACGACGACGCCAGGCACGCGACCAGCACGTCGGCGCGGTCACCGGGGACGATCACCAGGGCGCCGTCGTCGAGCACATGGAGGAAATTGGCGACGCTCATCGCCGCCACCTTGACCGAATGCACGTCCCGTTCCAGGTCCGGCAGCCCGGCCACCTGGCCCAGGCCGAGGGCGGAGGCGACCTCGCCGGTGGTCGGCCTGGCGATCGACTCCAGCTCCGGCAGGACGTAGACAGGCCGGCCCGAGGCGCCCGGGCGGACGGCCGCGGCAATGGCTTCCAGGTCCTCCGGGTCGGCCCGGTTCACCATGATCGCCAGGAGCGAGCAGCGTTCGGCGAGGAGTTCCTTCCGGGCAACCTCGACGGCGTCGGTCGTCTCCGCGACCGTCCGCCCCTTCGCGCCCACTACGGCCACGATGGAGGCGGCCAGGTTGTTCGCGAGGCGTGCATTGAGGTCGAATTCGACGGCGGCGTCCTGGCCCGTGAGGTCCGTTCCCTCCACGATCACCACATCGCAATGGCGTGACATCTCGGCGAAGATCTCCACGGAGCGTGCGTCGATCTCCTCGCGCTTGCCCTCGGCGAGCAGGCTGCGGACTTCAGGGAAGGTCAGGCCGCCGCGGCAGCGCTGGTCGTCAAGATCGAACCGGGCCTTCATGAGGGCCACCATGGGGTCCGAGGCGGCGTCGTGGCCGTTGACGACGGGCTTGAAGAACCCGATCCGGTCCGCATGCCGGTGCAGCGTGTCCGCCAGCCCCAGCGCTATGAGCGACTTCCCGGAGCCCGGTGTGGTCGCGCTGACGTAGATCCCCTTGGCCATGATCCGCCCTTAGGTTGTGCCGTGGTGGTGCTCGGTCCTCCCAGCCTACTTTCTCCTGCCGGGCCGCTTGCTTCCTGGCCGCTCTTTGCGGGGTTTTGGGGGGCTTTTTGACTGTCCGGCTGTGTTCGCCGGGAGCTTCATACGCCCGCTGGCTCTTGACAGAAGGCACCCAAATGGGATTACCTAATGAACATTCGGTAAATAAAGCTGGAGGCAATGACGCATGGCTGAACTGACGATTTCCGGTGACACCCACCCCATCCTTAAAGACGACTATGCCTCGGAATGGATGGGCATCGAAGTTGTGGCGCTGGACGACGGACATGCCACGATCCGCATGTCGCTCCGGCAGGAAATGCTGAACGGATTCGGCATGGCCCACGGCGGGATGATCTTCGCCTTCGGCGACACGGCGTTCGCGCTGGCCTGCAACCCCGCGAGCCCGGAGCCGGGCGACGAAGGCACGATCACCGTGGCCTCCGGCGTCGACATCAACTTCCTCAAGCCGGCCTTCCGCGGCCAGATCCTGACCGCCGTCGCCAACCGCCGCGCGAGCACCGGACGCAGCGGCCTCTACGACATCCAGATCTACGCCGCCGATCCCAATACGGGCGCGCCTACGGCACCGCAGACCGCACCCGCCGGCACGCCTCAGGCTGCCACGGCTGCCACGGTCCCGGGCGAACTCCCCACCGACATGCCCACCGACGCACCTGCGTGGGAACTCGTCGCCGAGTTCCGCGGCCGCAGCCGCACCATCTCCAAGAAATAGAAACAGGGAACCCCAGATGACCCAAGAAACCGTCGCACCCACCAGTGATGCTGTCCTGGACCGCGAAGAAACCATCTCCCGCGACGAGCTCGAGGCGTTGCAGCTCAGCCGCCTGCAGCACACCGTGGCCTACGCCTACGACCGCGTCCCGCTGTACAAGCGCAAGTTCGACGAGGCCGGCGTCCGCCCCGAGGATCTCCGCGAGCTCTCCGACCTGGGCAAGTTTCCCTTCACCACCAAGGAGGACCTCCGCCTGGAGTACCCCTTCGGCATGTTCGCCGTGCCGCAGCACGAGGTGGCCCGCATTCACGCGAGTTCCGGCACCACCGGCCGCGCCACCGTCGTCGGTTACACCAAGAAGGACCTCGCCGACTGGGCCAAGCTTGTTGCCCGTTCGCTGCGTGCCTCCGGCGTCCGTCCCGGCATGAAGGTCCACAACGCCTACGGCTACGGCCTGTTCACCGGCGGCATAGGCGCCCACGCGGGCGCCGAGGCCCTCGGCTGCACCGTCATCCCGATCTCCGGCGGCCAGACCGAACGCCAGATCACCCTGATCCAGGACTTCAAGCCGGACGCGATCCTGGCCACCCCGACCTACCTGCTGACCATTGCCGACGCGATGATGAAGCAGGGCATCGACCCGGCTTCCACCTCGCTCAAGTTCGCCGTGCTGGGTGCCGAGCCGTGGACCGAGGAAATGCGCCACGAGCTCGAAGTGATGATGAACATCAAGGCCTGCGACATTTACGGGCTCTCCGAGGTCATGGGGCCCGGCGTCGCCGGCGAGGCCGTGGAAACCCAGGACGGCAGCCACATCTGGGAGGACCACTTCCGCCCCGAGATCATCGACGCCTTCGACCCCTCCGTGGTCCTGGGCGACGGCGAACCCGGCGAGCTGGTCTTCACCTCGCTCACCAAGGAAGCCCTGCCGATCATCCGGTACCGCACCAAGGACCTCACCCGCCTGCTGCCCGGCACCGCCCGCCCCGCGCACCGCCGCATGGGCCGCATCACCGGCCGGAGCGATGACATGATCATCCTGCGCGGCGTGAACCTGTTCCCCTCGCAGATCGAGGAGATCGCGCTGCGCATCCCCGAGCTGAGCCCGCACTTCCAGCTCGAGCTCACCCGTCCCGAGGGCCAGCGGATGGACCAGCTCACCGTCAAGATCGAGCGCCGCGAGTCCGTCACCCTCGAGGGTGTCGCCTCGGCCGCCAAGGTCCTGCAGCAGCAGATCAAGATCCACGTCGGGTCCTCCTGCGCCGTCGACGTCGTCGAACCCGGCTCCCTGGAACGGTCCAACGGCAAGCTCCGCCGGATCTACGACATGCGCCCCAAGGCCTGACCACCTCATGTCCAGCCCGCCGGCCGGCCCGCCCGGGCCACCCGGCGGGCTGGCTCATCTCCTGATCGTGAGAAACTAGCGACTATGCCCACAACAGCAACCAGCACCAAACGCGGCCGCCCCGGCTATGACCAGCAGTCGGTGCTGGTGATCGCCGTCGACGTCTTCAACCGCCACGGCTATGACGCCACCTCCATGGGCATCCTTGCTGAAAACCTGGGCATCTCAAAGTCAGCCATCTACCACCACGTCCCCTCCAAAGGCGACCTCCTGAAGCTCGCCCTCGACCACGCTTTGGGCGGCCTCGAAGCCATCCTGGACCAGCCGGCGGCCAACACCGGCACCGCCGAAGCCCGGCTGGAGTTCGTCCTCCGCGAGACCATTTCCGTGCTTGTTGAACGGCTGCCGTTCGTCACCCTGCTGCTGCGCCTGCGTGGCAACACCGAGATCGAACGCGACGCGATGGAACGCCGGCGCACGTTCGACCACAAGGTGGCGGCCCTGATTTCCGCGGCCCGCGACGAGGGGTCGCTCCGGCAGGACATCGATCCGCGCACCGTCACCCGGCTGCTCTTCGGCACGATCAACTCCATCGTCGAGTGGTACAAGCCAGGCGGTTCCCTCTCCCCCGAGAAACTGGCCGACGACGTCATCACCATGGCCTTCCACGGCCTCCACGTCCCCCTCTAGGCGAGCGGTTCGGGGCTCCACCGGAATCCCATTGACCGCGCCCGGCACCCGGGCCACGCTGGGAGGATGGCCACCAAACTCTCCCAGGTGCTCATGAGCACTGTCCCCCGGATGCGCTACGAACCCACTGCCAAAAGGATCCGCGCGAGCCTCGGCCGGACCGCCGTCGTCGATACCCTGCAGGCCTTCCTGATCTGGGAACCACGGCGGATCACGCCCATCTTCGCTGTGCCGGAGCAGGACCTGCTGGCCGGGCTTGCCATGCCGTCGCTGCCGGCGGCCCCTGTAGACGAGAACCTTTTCGCGCTTCGACAGGGCGCGGCTGCGACGTCCCTGGACCCCACAACGGGTTTTGGCAACCACACCTGCCCCGGTGAGGAACTCGACGTCGTGACGGCTGCGGCGACCGTTCCCCGCGGCGCGTTCCGGCCCGAGGACCCCGACCTGGCCGGCTATGTGGCGCTGGATTTCGCCGCCTTCGACTGGCTCGAGGACGATGAGGAAATCATCGGCCACCCGCGGGATCCGTTTCACCGCGTTGATATCCGCGCATCGTTCGTGGACGTGCAGGTAGCGCTCGACGGCGTGACGCTGGCACGCACGCACGGCGCGCAGCTGCTTTACGAGACGCTGCTCCCGGTGCGGTACTACATCCCGCCGGCGGACGTGCGGCTGGACCTGCTGCAGGAGAGCCCCAAGCGGACCGTCTGCCCCTACAAGGGCCAGGCCAGCTACTGGAGCGTTCCGGGCTCGGAGCACGGGCGGAACATTGCGTGGAGCTATGACCGGCGGTTCCGCGACGCGGCGCAGATCCACGGCCTCGTCAGCTTCTTCAATGAGCGCGTCGATCTGAGCGTGGCGGGCGTGCTGCAGCCCCGGCCTGTGACTCCGTGGTCCCGCCCCAGCGGTCCGGGGGCACTTTGAGGGCCGCGTCCGCCCCGAAGACATGGAACAGCGCACCGGCGGACCGGGGCGCTGTTCCATGGTGTCGTTCCTTGAGTGTTGGGAACTGCAGTCAGAGCTGGTAGTCAGCCGCCGTCGTGAAGTTCTCGTGGACGCAAAGGATGTTGTGCTCCGTGTCCATGAACCAGGCGCACTTCTCCGAATCCGTTGTACAGATGTGGTTCTCGGTCTTGAGATCCGGCAGGTCGTAGTCCTGGAACTGGACGCCCTTGGACTCCATCTCCTGGACGGTCCGTTCGATCTCCGAGACTTCGAAACTCAGGGTGGTGTGCTCGGAATGCTTTCCATCCCTGACAGGCATCAACTGCAGCATGGGGCCGCCGTCGCTGCCGAATAGTTCGCTTCCATCGTCTGCCACGCCACGATGCGGGAGGCCCAGGGTGTCCGCATAGAACCGGTGGGCACGCTCTGCATCATCGACTGGCAGGACCGTTGTGGCTTTGTTCAACAATAGGGTCATTTCGCCACCTCCTACGATCAAAATTCTACGCCGGAGCGGGGCGGAAAGAGTCGGCCAATATACGCCTCGAGGTGAGACTTCGCGCCCATGTCCCCGCGGACAATGGGCGCGAAGTCTCACCTCGGCGGCAGTAAAGGGCGGGCTACTTCTCCACGAGGGTGAGGACGTCGTAGGTGGCCACGATTTCGTCGTTCTGGTTGGTCAGGACGGCGTCCCAGGCCACTTCGCCGTACTCGTCCGTCTCGCGGGGGGTGATCTTTTTGGCCGTCAGGGTGACCCGGATGGAATCGCCTGCGGCCACCGGGGTGATGAAGCGCAGGCTTTCCAGTCCGTAATTCGCCAGCACGGGGCCCGGTGCGGGCTCCACGAACAGCCCGGCGCCCCAGGCCAGCAGCAGGTAACCGTGCGCCACGATGCCCGGGAAGAACGGGTTGGCCGCGGCGGCCTCCTGGTTGGTGTGGGCGTAGAAGGTGTCGCCGGTGGAGTTGGCGAACTTCGTGATTTCGTCCAGGGTCACTTCGCGCAGCCCGGAGCGGATCGCGTCACCGATGTGCAGCGTGCTCAGGTGCTTCCGGAACGGGTGCTGGCCTTCAGTCTCGAGCGTGAAGTTGCGGTCGGCCCCGGTGTGCCAGACGCCCGTGACGGCGGTCAGCATGTTCGGTGAGCCCTGGATGGCTGTGCGCTGCATGTGGTGCAGGACGGAGCGGATGCCGCCGAGCTCCTCGCCGCCGCCGGCGCGGCCCGGGCCGCCGTGGACCAGGTGCGGGACCGGCGAACCGTGGCCGGTGGAGCTGCGCGCGTCCTCGCGGTTGAGCATGTGCACGCGGCCGTGGTGGGCAGCGATGCCGGTGACCAGTTCGCGGGCAACCTCGGGATCGTTGGTGCAGACCGAGGCGACGAGCGATCCGCCGCCGCGGGCGGCGAGGCGGACGGCGTCGGCCAGGTCCGTGTAGCCGATCACCGAGGAAACCGGACCGAACGCTTCCAGCGAGTGGACCTCTTCGGCTTCCGGGTCGGCCCAGCTCAGCAGCACGGGCGACATGAACGCGCCGTCCTCGACGACGCCGACGGTGCCGTCCGCGCTGGTGACCTTCGGGGAATCGAGCGTGCCGTAGGCGAGTTCGCCGCCGGCGTCGAGCATTGACTGGACGGCTGCACGCACATCGGCGAGCTGTTCCAGGGATGCCAGGGCGCCCATGTTGACGCCGTCGGCGCGCGGGTCGCCGAGGACAATGCGTTCCTTGATCCGCTCCCCCACGGCGGCGATGACGTCCTGCACCAGCTCCTGCGGCACGATGGCCCGGCGGATCGAGGTGCACTTCTGGCCGGCCTTGGCAGTCATCTCGGTGACGAGGGACTTGATGAAGGCATCGAATTCCGGTGTGCCCTTGACGGCGTCCGGGCCCAGGATCGAGGCGTTCAGGGAGTCGGTTTCCGAGGTGAAGCGGACCCCGCCCTTGACCACGTTGACGTGGGACTTGAGCGTGTTGGCGGTGGAGGCGGAGCCGGTGAAGGCCACGATGTCGCGGTAGTCGAGGTGGTCCAGCATGGTGCGGACCGAGCCGGAAATCAGCTGCAGCGAACCCTTGGGCAGGATGCCGGATTCGATGATTGCCTTGACCACGGCGGCCGTGACGTAGCCGGTGGGGGTGGCAGGCTTGACGATCGTGGGCACACCGGCGATGAACGCGGGGGCCAGCTTCTCGAGCATGCCCCACACCGGGAAGTTGAAGGCGTTGATCTGCACGGCGACGCCGGGAATGCGGGTGTAGATGTGCTCGCCGGCGAAGGAACCGTCCTTGGACAGCACCTCCATGGGGCCGTCCACGATCACCTGGGAGTTGGGGAGTTCGCGCCGGCCCTTGGAGCCGAACGTGAAGAGCACGCCGATGCCGCCGTCGATGTCGACCATCGAGTCGATCTTGGTGGCGCCGGTCTGGGCCGAGAGGGCATAGAACTCCTCGCGGCGGCCGTTCAGGTACTGCGCCAGTTCCTTGAGCTTGAGCGCGCGCTGGTGGAAAGTCAGTTTGCCGAGTTCCGCCTGGCCGGTGGTGCGTCCGTAGTCCACGACGGCGGCGAGGTCCAGTCCCTCGGTGCTCACCTTGGCGAGGAGTTCACCGGTGCTGGCGTCCAGGACGGACGCGGCGCCAGCTGCGGAGCCGGCGTCGGGCGTCCACCAGGAATCCTGGATGAAGCTGGGAACGATCTCGACAGTGTCTACTGTGGGTTCCGGAGCGGTTGCAGTGGTGGTCATCGTTGACGGGTCCTTCCAACGGGGGCAAGATCAACACGGCCAGCATTACTGACCGTCCGTTCGGTAATATGTCTACAGTACATGAATGAGGCCTGCCGCACACTAGCTGCGGCGGCACTGACCGGCCTGAGCCCCTGGATTTCCGGCCAAAGAGGAGACGTTATGACGCCCGAGCCCCGGAATACCGAGCTGTGGAAGATCACCCTCGGGGAGCTCGACGAGAAAATGGGCGTGAAGATCGTCGAGGAATCCGTCGAACGGGTCGTCGCCACCATGCCGGTGGAGGGCAACCGGCAGTCCTTCGGGCTGCTGCACGGCGGCGCGTCCCTGGCAGTCGGGGAGGCAGTGGGCTCCTGGGCCGCGGTCATCCACGCCAGCACCCTGGGCAAGACCGCCGTCGGCGTGGACGTCTCGGCCACCCACCACAAGTCCGCCCGCGAGGGGATCATCACCATCACCGCAACCCCCATCCATCTCGGCGGCACCGTGACCACCCACGAGGTGCTGATCACCAACGCCGCCGGCGAGCGGCTCTGCACCCTGCGGATCACCAACCTGCTGCTGGACCGCAAGGGCTGACACAGGGTCCGGTCCGTTGCATCCAAAAGGCGTTCCCGACCGGTAGTAACGGTGTAAGCAAATCACCGCCCGGAGCCGGGCAACTCAATGAGGAGTTTGAAATGCGCAAAACCGTTTATGCCGCAGGGGCCCTGTCGATGCTGGCCGCGCTCACCTTCGCTGCCCCGGCCCAGGCCGGCGGGAAGCACGACGACGGCAGACACCACAGCGACGACGCCCTCCTGTCCGTCCTGCACGGCGTCCCCGGCCTGACCGTGGATGTCTGGGTGAACGGCAAGCTCACCCTGGACAACTTCAAGCCCGGGACCCTCGCAGGCCCCCTGAAGCTCGACGACGGCAGCTACAAGATCGCCATCACGGCCGCGGACGCCACCAGCGCCGACAACCCGGTGATCGGCCCGGTCAAGGTCGATCTCAAGGAGGGCCGGAACTACACCGCCGTGGCGCACCTGGATGCCTCCGGGGCGCCCACCGCAACCCTGTTCAAGAACGACACCTCGGCCAGCCCCAAGGGCGAGGGCAAGCTGACCGTCCGGCACGTAGCGGCAGCGCCCGCCGTCGACGTCCTTGCCGGCGGAACCGCGGTGATTGAGGGGCTCGAGAATCCTGAGCAGAAGGTGCTGACGCTGAAGGCCGGGACTGTGTCCGCCTCGGTTGCGGCAGCGGGCACCACTAAGCCGCTGATCGGCCCGGCCGATGTGCCCGTCACCAAGGGCAAGAACACGATCGTCTACGCCTGGGGCAGCCTGGACAAAGGCACCCTCGGCGTCGCCGTCCAGGTGGTCGACTCGGCCAAATGGCATGGCCACGACCGTCATGACGACTGAGCCGTCGGCCCGGCCCTGAAGAGCGCGCCGGCCACCAGCGCATCCCGCAAGGAATGCGCTGGTGGCACGCCTGCACCCATCCGCCCTTTGGTATAGGGCCGATCGACCCGGAGTGCCCCGCGCCCGGGCTGTTAGCGTGGAAGGGCCGATTCACCCGGCACCGCCGGGCACCGCCGGTCGCACCGGAAAGGGATTCCCCATGCTTTCAGACACCTCACTTCCCGTCATCACGGCAACGCTGCCGGTCGTCGGCGAGCACATCGAGGAGATTGCCAAGCGCTTCTACAAACACATGTTCGACGCGCGGCCGGACCTCCTGGACGGACTCTTCAACCGGGGGAACCAGGCGGACGGCCGCCAGCAGCAGGCACTCGCCGGTTCCATTGCCGCCTTCGCCGGGCTTCTCGTCAACAACGTGGACGAAGTGCCGGACCATCTCCTGTCACGCGTGGCCCACAAGCACGTCTCGCTGGGGCTCAGCCCGGACCAGTACCAGATTGTCCACGACCACCTGATGTGGGCCATCGTGGATGTGCTCGGGGACGCCGTCACACCCGACGTCGCCGCAGCCTGGGACGAGGTCTACTGGCTGATGGCGAACATGCTCATCAACAAGGAGCGCGGGCTGTACAACGCGGTGCACCTCAGCCCGGAGACCATCTGGCGGACCTGGCGGGTGGTTGAAAAGGTCCAGGAGACGGACGACGTCGTCAGGTTCATTGTCGAACGAACTGATGAGCGCGAGGTGAAGCCGTCCTTGCCCGGGCAGTACGTCACGATCAAGATGCCCATGCACGACGGCGTGCACCAGCCCCGGCAGTACAGCCTGACAAAGGCCGACGACGGGCAGCACCGGCAGTTCGCCGTGAAGCGGGTCCGCGGACAAGGGACCCCTGATGGCGAGATGTCCAGCCTGCTGCATGATGAGGTCCAGGTGGGCGACGAGGTGGTGCTCTCAGTACCCTTCGGCGATGTGGTGCTGGAGTACACGGACCGGCCGCTGGTTCTTGCCAGCGCGGGGATCGGGATCACGCCAATGGCCGGCATGCTCTCGCACCTGGTCAAGTCCGGCTCCCGGCGCCAGGTCACGCTGCTGCATGCGGATGACAGCGAGGCGTCCTTCCCGCTCCGGGCGCAGGTCCGGGATGACCTGGCCGCACTGGGGGACGGCACCCTGAAAACGTGGTTCCTTAATCCCGCCGGGGATGGAACAGCGTCCGAATTCTCGGGATTTATGGACGTCGGAGCGGTGGAACTGCCGGACGACGCCGAATACTACCTCTGCGGTCCCCTGCCGTTCCTGAAGTCCGTCCGGAGCGCGCTAGTAGCAAGCGGCGTCCGGGCCAAAGACATCCAGTACGAGGTGTTCGGCCCGGACCTCTGGCTGGCTGACTTCCAGTAGGCGCGGCAGTTAGCGGACCACCCGGCGCCGTGCCGCGGCCAGTTGGGCACCACCCAGCAGCAGGCCACCCAGCAGGATCGCGCCCGCGGCGAAGGCCCCCATCAGCCCCAGCTGCCCGGCGCCGGTGTCCGGCAGCTGGCCTGAGCCGGCCGGAAGCACGGCGGGGACGGCCAGCGTAACAGCGGGCCCAGCGGGCGCGACGGCCGGGGCGTCAATAGTAAAGGTCAGCAGCAGCGGGTTCGAGGCAACGCCGTCGACCGATTGGGTGACGGAAAGCGTGTGCGCCCCCACGGCGAGGCCGGAAGGGAACGGAATACTCCAGCGCCCGCCTGCCACGAGGACGTGCGGAACCAGGGAGCGGACCACTGCGCGCGCCCCCGCCCCGGCACCGCCGGCTCCTGCCTGCGCGGCACCTGCGGGCGTACCGTCGATCAAAACGGCGACGTCGGCGCCGTCGACGCCCGTCCCGGAAATCGTCCCGGGAAGCGAGTCCTGGCTGAAGTGCAGCCCGTCCACGATCGAAGCGACCGCCGGGGCTACCGGGGTGACGGTGAACGTGCGCGTCACGGAGGGGCTGTCCTCGTGCGAGGGAGCCGTCTGCACGGCGTGCACGGCGACGTTGCCATAGACGGGCCCGGTGACCGGGATGCTCCAGTGTCCGTCCGGGGAAACGACGGCGGCGCCGCTGATGTCACCCGTGAGTTTTACGCCGAGCCCCGGGGTTCCGGTGCCGTCGATGCGGCTGAGCGTCTTCAGTGCGGCGCCCCCGGCCGGGGCGGTGATCACTGGAGCGTCGAGGTCGGAGACGTTGACGGCCACGGAAGCGGCGCCCGAGTGGCTGAATCCGTTCACCGATTCCGCGGTGAATGACAGCGGTCCGGTGGTCAGGGGTGCGGGGTAGGTCCAGTTGCCGGCCGGGTCGACGGGCACCTCCAGGGGTGCCTGGTTCGCAACGGTGATGCGCACTTTTGAGTTGGCGGCAACGGCCGACGCCGGGGCCGCCGGGACCCGTCCCGTGATCGGTTGGCCTGCCATGAAGGTCAGATTTTCCGGGGCCACGAGTTCCGGCTTGTTCAGGAACAGCTGGAGCTGCACGCCGCCCGGGATCTTGGTCAGGGAGTCTTCCAGCGTGGTGGCGATGGCCCGAAGCTGAACACGGGATTCGCCATACCCCTCAGTCTCTGCCCCGGTATGGGTGCCCACCGCGAAGTTGCCGCTGATCCAAGGTCCGCCCGAGTCGCCGCCGTCTGACTTGACCGAGGTCGAATCAAAAGCACGTACGGCACGCAGGTCATTGTCCATTCTCGGCAGCAGGCTCTTTGGCCCCGGGATGACCCAGATGCCGACCGAATCAACAGCGCCGCACTTCCAGCCGGTGGTGCGACCCGAGCGGCACACGGCTTGGCCCGCGACGGGCGTCATCTTCCCGATGATCTTGACAGCAGACGAACCAGGGTTGGCAACGTTGTCCCACTTCGTGGCGGCAGGCTGGATGCTCACGCCCGATGCCAGCCCTTTGATGATGGCAATGTCCGTCCCGATGTTGCCGGGCATATCCTGTGTACCGGTGATCGCTGAGTTCCCGGGGCCACCGAACTGGCTGAACCCGAAGGTCCCGAGCGGTCCGCTAGCAACTACGGGACTCCACCGGGGCGCCCCCGCTGCAGGGGACGATGCGGGAGACTCGATGGACACGTCCGTGGTTGTGCCGTCCCCGGAACAGTGCCCAGCTGTCAGAATCTGGGGGTCCCCTGTGGGCCCATAGGCGCCGAAACCGGCGGAGCATGCACCTGGACCCGGAATGACATACCCTTGCCCGCCGAAGATGTCCGCCGCGGTTGGGGCCTCCGTGGTGATCGGCGCACCCTGCTCCAGCTGGACGTTGACGTAGCGGGCCACGAAGTCGGCCGGGGAGATCTTCCCTGGCGCCGCGGCAGTCGTCGGGGCAGTCGGCACCGGCGCGGCTTGCTGGTCCGGCACCGGGGGCAGGTCCGCTTCGGCCGCGTTCGTTCCGCCGGTGCGGATGATGAAGCGCCCCCCGGAGTAGGCCACGGCCTGCAGGCCGGCGGCGCCAACCTCGCGGACATAGGCCTGGAACAGCTGCTCGGTGCTGGACGCCACCAGCTCGGCCGGCGAGGGAGCAGCGGCAGGAGCCTCCGCCGGAGTAGCCGAGGGAGTAGCCGACGGGGCAGTCGGGGACTCAGCTGCCGGAGCCACGAGCACGAACACCGCAGAGGTTCCGGTCCCGTTCAGTTCGTTCACCCGGGACTGCAGCTCGGCGCCGCTGCCTTCGACGAGGATTTTGCCGTCCAGCAGGCTGATCCCCAGGTAGCCGGGCAGCTCCCGCAGCGAGGGAACGGCGTCGGCGGCGGTCCTGGCCAGCTGGCCGGCGGCATTGAATTCCTCGAGCGTCATGCCCAAATCGCGCCGGACGGCCTCGGCGAGTCCGGCGTCGCTGACTTCCGGCGACGTTGCCGGCGCCACTGCCGGCGTCGTCGTGTCGGCGGCTGGAGCGCCAGCCGCCGCCGTCGTATCAACCGGCGATTCCGGGCTGGCGGGCGCTGTCGGTGAGGCTGTCGGTGAGGAGGTCGGAGCGGGTTCCGGTCCCCCGGCTTCGGCCAGGGCAGGAACGGCGTAGAACGATCCCGCGATCGCGATGGCGGCAGCCGCCACCGCGCGCACTGTCAGCTGATACCTCGGAGTCTTCACCCGGTTACTCTAGCGCCCCAATTTGGCCTGAATGGCAGTAAGCTCCCGGTCCGTTATGCCATTGTGGCTTAGGAAATCCCCGGTCCTCACATGCCGCACAAACTGCAGCAGGCTTTCCAGCCGCGTTTCGAGCAGCGGCGCAAGGGCGTCCTCGGGCAGGTACCGCTCATGCGGATGCGGGATGCCAGACACCCGGTGGTGCTCGTTGATCCCACGCATGGCGCGCTCGTAACCCTGCGCGATGTCGTCCTCGCCCGCTCCGGCGAGGTCCTGGAGCATGGCCGCGATCATCCCGCTGCGGTCCCGGCCGGCGGAACAATGGATCACGACGCCGCCGCGCGCCTCCGCCACGGCGCGGAACACCGCGGCCAGCTTGTCGGGGAAGATCCGGGCATTGTCCGCATAGGACGCCGGATCATTCAGGTAGGGAACGCAGAGCTCGCCGAATTCGCTGTTGCCCGGGTCCTCGGTGGGGGCGTGCACGACGTCGAACGCGGCCAGGGTCGCCGGCCTCACCTGGGGGTCGGTGTCACGGCGACGGATCTCCTCCGGGTTGCGGAGATCGATCACCGTCCGGATGCCGCCGTCGTACGCCTGCTGCCACCCGGCGTCGGTGAGCCATTCACGGCGCCCCATCCGGAACACGCTGCCGGCAACGTGCCAGGCGTTGACCGCACCGTCCCACTGCATCGCTTCGGGTACCCTCATTCCCTGGGCTGGGTCTGGGGAGGCGGCAGGAATGGTCATCCTGAAAGTCAAGCACACGCACCGGCGCCGATCCACGGGCAGGATTGCGAAAGATACCCACACCGGGACCATTGGCATGGTGTGGGGTGCAGGCGTCCGCGTAGGGTGACGGTGAACCCGGTAGCCGCCGGGCTCCTTTTCAGCTCGCCTGCAGCCGGGACTGACACGTCTTCGCGGCACGGTCGCTGAAACCAGCGTGCTACTGAGGGGAAACACCATGGGAACTCTGAAACTTCGACGCCGTCGAACGGCCCTGGCTGCCGGTCTCGCCGCCCTGGCAATGGCAGCAGGTCTGGCAGCGGCCCCGGCGCAGGCCGTGGACAAGACCAAGTACATCGCGCTCGGCGACTCCTACGCCGCGGGCCAGGGCGCCGGTGAGTACAAGAACGATACTTGTTACCGCAGCGAGAACAGCTATGCCGAGCTCGCGGCTGATACCAAGGCCATCAAGCTGGTCACGAACGCGGCCTGCAGCGGCAAGACGACGCAGGATGTCGTGAACACACAGCTGCTCCAGCTGAACAAGACCACACGGCTGGTCACCATCACCGCCGGCGGCAACAACCTCGGGTTCGGGGACATCGTTACCAACTGCGGCTCTGCCAATCCCGATCTTGCTCCGGCGTGTGCTCGAGCCACCGCTACCGCGATGGACTTGCTCGTCAGCGGACAGCTGGGCCGTGATGTGGCCGCGATGATCCGGAGCGTGCAGGCGGCCGCGCCCAACGCCAAGATTGTGGTGACCGGCTACCCCTACCTCTTCGACCCGCTCCCCGCCGGCCAGACCGATTCGATGTCCCAATTCATCTACCAGGCCACCTTCCTGGCTGACCAACTGAACGAGAAAATCGCCGACGCCGCCGGGGCCACCAACACCCAGGACCACCGGGTGCAGTACGTCGACGTCCGGACCGAGTTCGCCGGCCACGGCATTCTCTCACCCGACGACCCGTGGATTAACGGCGTCACCGGTAACGCAGATAGCTTCCACCCGAACGCCAAGGGCTATCAGGCGTACTACACAGCACTGAGCGCCGCACAGGCCTACACGGCACCCTAGCGCCGCTTGGCCAGCCGGGACTCCAGTGCGTTCCGGACCATCGGCCACTCGTGTTCCAGGATGGAGTACACCACGGTGTCCCGCAACGCGCCATCAGCACTGCGGGTGTGGCTGCGGAGCACTCCGTCCTGCTTGGCGCCCAGCCGGGCGATCGCCTCGCGGGACTGGTGGTTGAGCCAGTGCGTCCGGAACTCGACGGCGGGGCAGCCCAGCGTTTCGAAGGCGTGCCGCAGCAGCAGCAACTTGGAATCCGCGTTGCTGCCGCTGCCGTGTGAGGACGCGGCGTTCCAGGTGGAGCCGATCTCCACCCGGGGCGTGGCGGCGTCGATGTTCATGTAGGTGGTCATGCCGATCACCTTGCCAGGCGAGCCGGTGGCGGTATCGACCAGCCGGGTGGCGAAGGGCAGCATGGAGCCGCTCGCCTGCAGCGCGAGCCGCCGGTCGATCTCCTCGGCCATCTGTTCCGGCGCCGGGACGCCGGTGTACCAGAGCTTCCAGAGTTCGCCGTCGCGGACGGCCTCCACCAACCCGTCATGGTGGTCCGGGGTCAGCGGCTCCAATACGACGAAGACACCGCTCAGCGTGATGGGTTCAAAGGATGTCACGGCACAATCCTAGGGGCACACTCGTCCGGGATTGCGGTCCGCCCCTGTGTTCAACGACGATGTTCTGGTAAGGCTGTTGCCATGATCACCATCGAACGTTCAGTCCGCTCGTCCCTTGATGCCAAAGCGGCATTCGCCTACCTGTCGGCATTTGAACACACCCCGGAATGGGATCCCGGGACCCCCGTCGTGAAGAAACTGTCGACCGGTCCGGTTGCAGTGGGCCACGAATACCATGCGGAAGCGGAGTTCCGCGGGAAGCGCCAAACGCTGATCTACAAGGTGCTGGAACTGAGCGCCCGGCATATCAAACTGCGCGGGGAGAACAATTCCGTGGTCTCCGTGGACACGATCGAGGTGACGCCGGCGGACGCCGGATGCCAAGTCAAGTACACGGCCGAATTCTCCCTCAAGGGGTGGCTCAAGATCGCCGAACCATTCATGAAGCCGGCCTTCCAGTCCCTGGCCGGCCCGGCGATGGCCGGAATCAAGAAAACCCTCGACTCACAGGCTTCGCAGTAACGACTGGCCGGAACAGGAGCATACCGTGACATCCCAGAATCCGGATCCGCTGGAAAACAACCTCACCGGTTTGGAGCCGGGCGGCGGTGTGCCCCCCGGCGAGACGCCGCCTGGGGAGGGCACCTCAGTGGGGCCGCAGGGGCCTCGGATCCGCGAGGACCGGGGCCTGGCCCAATACCTCTGGATCGTAATGATCGCCGTCGTGGTCCTCTTCGTGCTGCTCTTCTTCGTCGGTTATATCGTCGGGATCCTCAACTAGCGGGCCCAATCGAAAACTAGCTGGTCCAGTCGAAGAATCCCTTGCCGGACTTGCGCCCGAGTTCGCCGCGGGCCACCTTGTCGCGCAGGATCTGCGGCGGGGCGAACCGCTCCCCCAGGGTGGAGGCGAGGTATTCGGCGATGCCGAGGCGGACGTCCAGGCCCACGATGTCCGTGGTCCGCAACGGTCCGGTGGGGTGCTTGTAGCCCAGGACCATGGCGTTGTCGATGTCCTCCGCGGACGCCACGCCCTCCTCGACCATCCGCATCGCCTCGAGCGCGATTGCGACCCCGAGCCGTGAAGAGGCGAAGCCCGGGGCGTCATTGACGACGACGGCGGTCTTGCCCAGCGCCTCGACCCAGCCGCGGGCGGCCTGGGCCAGCGGCTCGGAGGTGTGCTCGCCGAGGACAACCTCGATCAGGGTTGACGCCGGGACCGGGTTGAAGAAGTGCAGGCCCAGGAAGTTCTGCGGGCGCGCCAGCTCGCGGGCCAGTGCGTTGACCGAGATGGAGGAGGTGTTGGAGGCGAGGTAGGCGTCGTCGGCCAGGCGTTCCTCGATGCCGCGCAGCGAGGCGACTTTCAGGTCCCAGTCCTCCGGGACGGCCTCGATGACCAGCTGGCGGTCCTTGAAGTCGTCGTAGTCCACCGTCACCGAGAGCCGCGAGACCATTTCGTCCAGGTTGCCGTCCGTGGCGCCGCGCTCGATGCTCTTGGCCGCCGCCGATTCCACCCGTTCGCGGGCGGCCTCGGCTGCTTCCTCATCGCGCTCGACGACGAGGACGTTGGCGCCGTTGATCAGGAAGGCGTGCGCGATGCCGGCGCCCATCCGGCCGCCGCCCAGCACCCCGACAGAGTCGGGCAGGTTCGCGGGGAGTGTGGAGTTGCTCATGGTCAGTTCTTCTTCCGGTCTGGATCCTGCTCGGACTTCTTGGCAGCCTTCTTAGCTGTCTTCTTATCCAAGAATGACTGCATGCGGTCAAACTTCGCCTGGGATTCAAAGAGGATTCCCTGCGCCAGCTCATCAATCAGGGGATGTGCCTC
Source organism: Pseudarthrobacter kochi (assembly GCF_055412805.1). Lineage (NCBI taxonomy): Bacteria > Bacillati > Actinomycetota > Actinomycetes > Micrococcales > Micrococcaceae > Pseudarthrobacter > Pseudarthrobacter kochi. The sequence continues at coordinate 14,060 of NZ_JBVAYV010000037.1, read as the reverse complement.
GGCGGGCGCGTGGAACACCGACTTGGTGATCCGGACCGCGAGCGGATCCTGGCCGGCGATCCTGTCGGCCAGGGCGTGGGCCGCGGCCATCAGCCCGGGGGCCTCGTGGATCTCGGTGATGAGGTTCACTGCGAGGGCCCGCTCGGCGCGCAGCACCGTGCCGGCCAGCAGGATCTCCTTGGCCACCGGCTCCCCGACGAGCTCTTTCAGGCGCCAGCTCGCACCGGCGGCAGCCAGGATGCCCAGGCCGGTCTCCGGGTTGCCGATCCGCACCGAGGGGGTACCGATCCGGAAGTCCGCGGCGTAGGCCAGTTCGGCGCCGCCGCCCAGGCAGAAACCGTCGAGGGCCGCAATGACCGGCATCGGAAGCTTGGCGATCCGCACGAAAATGGTGGAGTTGATGCCCCGCAGGGCATCGTCGCGGCGGCGTTCGCGCAGCTGCCCGATGTCCGCGCCGGAGGCAAAGATGCCCTCGGTGCCGGCAATGATCAGCACCTTCGGGGTCTGCTCCAGCGCGGCGCAGACCGCGTGCAGCTCGTCGACCATCTGCTGGTCGATCGCGTTGCGGACCTCGGGCCGGTTCAGGAGCACCACCAGCCGGTCCTCGCGCTCCTCGACCTTCAGCGTGCTGAAATCCTGCGGGTTGAGACCCGTCGCGGCCGCCACTACACGCGCTCCAGCAGCATCGCGGTGCCCTGGCCGACGCCGATGCACATGGTCGCGAGGCCGATCCGGGCGTCCTCGCGCTCCATCCGGCCCAGCAGGGTGATCGCGAGCCGCGAGCCGGACGAACCCAGCGGGTGCCCCAGGGAGATCGCGCCGCCGTCGCGGTTTACGATCCCGGGGTCCAGGCCGAGCCGGCGCATGGTCGCGAGCGACTGGGTGGCGAAGGCTTCGTTGAGTTCGACGGCGCCGAGGTCACCGACGCTCAGGCCGGTCCGGGCGAGCACCTTCCGGGTGGCCGGGACGGGGCCGATGCCCATGATTTCGGGTTCGCAGCCGGCGGAGGCACCGTCGATGATCCGGGCACGCGGGGTGAGGCCGAGCCGCTCGATGGCCGCCTCCGAGGCGACGATGATGGCGGAGGCGCCGTCGTTGAGGGTGGAGGAGTTGCCGGCCGTGACCACCGAGCCGCCGGCGACGACGGGGCGCAGGGCTGCCAGGACGTCCATCGTGGTGCCGGCACGGGGGCCCTCGTCGGTGTCGACGACGGTTTCGCCCTTGCGGGTCTTGACCGTGACCGGGACGATCTCGTCGGCGAAGCGGCCGGCGGCGATGGCCGCGAGCGAGCGTTCGTGCGAGCGGACGGCGAAGGCGTCGGCGTCCTCACGGGTGATCCCGTCCACGCGGGCGACTTCCTCTGCCGTTTCCGGCATGGAGTAGGTCATCTTCCCGCCGCGGGACAGCTCACCCTTCTGGAACAGCGGGTTCACGAAGCGCCACCCGATGGAGGTGTCGAAGATCTGTCCGGGCTTCGCGAAGGCGGTCTGCGGCTTCTCCTGGACCCAGGGGGCGCGGCTCATGGATTCGACGCCGCCGGCGATCACGATGTCCGCGGCCCCGGACTTGATCATCTGGCTGGCCATGATGATGGCGCTCAGCCCGGAGGCGCAGAGCCGGTTCACGGTGATGCCTGGGATGTGCAGCGGCAATCCGGCCAGGACGGTGGCCATCCGGGCGACGTTGCGGTTTTCCTCGCCGGCGCCGTTGGCGTTGCCCAAGATGACCTCGTCGATGCTGTCCGGGTCCAGCCCGGCCCGGGCCACAGCCTCGCGGACCACCAGGGCAGCCAGGTCATCGGGGCGGACCGCGGAAAGTGCCCCGCCGTACCGGCCCACCGCAGTGCGGGCACCGCCTACGAGAAATGCCTGTGGTCCTGCAACTGCTGATGCCATGGGTACACCCTTCACGCGATAAACGGCACTGTCATCGAAAAAAACACTCATCGGCGGCGGCCACTGCGTTCGACCCGCTAGTGCGCCAATTTACCGACCGTTCGTTCTATAAAGATTACACGGCGCGGCAAGGGGGTCAATGAAGGCCCCGCAGGATTACGCGACGACGACGCCGAGGTGGCTCGCCATCAGCGGGGCCAGCAGGCCCAGCTGGTAGTCGTCGATGACGAGGCCTGCGAGGCTTTCGAGCCCGCTGATGGCGCGGAAGTCCGTGCCCCGGATGTCAAAGTCCTTGAGTCGGGCCCCGGCTACGTCGAGGGTGCCGATGGTGCAGTTCTTCAGCGCCACCCGCGTCGCCGCACAGGAGCCCAGGTCCAGCTCGTTGATGATGCAGTCGCTGATCTGCACGTCCGTGAGCTTGGAACCGCGGAGGTTCACGTAGTCGAGCTTGCCGCCGTCGATCCGCACGGACTGCCAGCCGCTTTCATAGAGTTCCGCGGAACCCCAGCGGGGGTTGCCGATCTCGACGTCGCGCAGCGTGCTCCGGGCCGCCATGAACACGGGCGCGTACAGCTCCGCGAGGATGCAGTCCCGGAACGAGACGCCCCGCAGCTGGGCCTCGTTGAAGGAAACCCCCTGGAACTCGCACTCAGCGAAGTCGGTGCCGCCAAGTTCCAGCCCGTCAGCGGACGCCTTGCTGTACCGGACGCCGTCGTACCGCTCGCCGGACTGGAAATCAGGGGACGGGTCCTCCCGAAGGTCCGCCAGCCGGACCGGGCTGAGCCGCGGCGCAGTCACTTTGGGCATCTTCGGCCCAGCGGTGCCGCGCGCCATCAGAGCGACTCGGCCCGGGCCGCGATTTCCGCCAGGTCCTTGGCGAGGGCCTTCCGGGTGATGCGCATGCCCAGTTTTCCAAAGAGCGCCATCGCCAGTTTGCTCGTCCGGGAGGGATTCAGGATTTCGGCGCCGAAGGTCAGCGTCAGGTCCGTGCCGCCGTCGCGGTCGGCCAGCGCGAAGCGGGTGGTGTAGTCGGTCCGGCCCTGCACCGCCTTCACCGTTGTGCTCCGGGGCGGGTCGGCCTGGGACACCCACATTTCCACCGTTTCCGACCGGCCCATCATGGTGCGGGTTTCCTTCCAGCGCGTACCCTCGCCGTACGGGCCGTCGGACAGCATCTGGATCGAATCAATGCCGGACAGGGTTGCGGCCGAACCGGGGATGTCGGAAATGACCGCCCACACCTTGTCCGCCGGCGCGTTGACATGCTGGGTCAGACTGGTTTTGTGGTCCATAGCATCGAGCCTAGCCCGGCCTCACGGCAGATTTCATCCCTGCGGCGCAGGATGCCCTCTTGAATTACTAAGCATGCTTTGTGTTATGGTGAATGAACGTTGAATTTCAACCGGAAACGAGAGGTGGTTCACACCATGGGTATCGGAGACAAGATTCAGAACGAAGCCGAGCACCTCGGTGGCAAGGCCAAGGAAGCTACTGGCAACGCCACGAACAACGACGAGCTTCGCGCCGAGGGCCAGAAGGACCAGGTTGTAGCCGACGCAAAGAAGGTCGGCGAGAACGTCAAGGACGCCTTCAAGAAGGACTAGTCCTTTCGAATAGCCGGCGGCGGACATTCCTTTGGGGGATGGCCGCCGCCGTTTTTGTGCGCCCGGGCGGATACGACCCCTGAGCACGGGTCCCCGCAGGCCCGCGATTCGCCACAAATGGCCGCTATGCCACCCCGGATAGCGGCCATCTTCGTCAACTCGATGCGAAACTGGCGCGACTGTAGCCCGGAGAGAAGTTAGCGCACCCCTCTGCACCCGCCGCACCTTTCATATCCCCAGCCTCGGGCCGAATCCGTCGGAAGCGGCTCCCGAACCCGCGATTCGCCACAAATGGCCGCTATGCCACCCCGGATAGCGGCCATCTTCGTCAACTCGATGCGGCCTCGGCGCAGAGTCCGCGCCACGAACACCGTCGAGCGCCGCCAAGGAATGCCGCGGCCGCACCTTAAGCGAAACGACGGCGGGCCCCCGCACTGGAGGCCCGCCGTCGTCGTCCGCTTGGATGTTGCCTGGAGCGGCTAGTTGAAGAGCGCGTTCGTCGGTTCGTTGTTCTTGACCTTCTGCCAGCCAAGCCACAGCACGAGCGCGAAGAACGGGATGGTCGCCAGGGTCCAGAGTCCGAGGTGGAACACTTCACCGGTCTTGCTGGTCATGGTGTCGAAACCGATGAGCACCGTGATGACGAGCAGGGAAATCAGGCCGGCCCAGCTGGCCCGGGTTCCACCCGGCGCGGGCAGGGACGTGACCTTGCCCTTGGTTTTGCGCAGCGCGATCTGGCTGGCGAAGATGGCGCCCCACGTGAAGATCACGCCGATCGATGCGGAGTTCAGCGCGAGGTCGAAGGCGTGCGAGCCGCCGAGCCAGATGTTCAGCAGGATGCCCACGAGGTAGACGCCGCCGATGGCCAGGATGGCGGCATAGGGCACGTGGCTCTTCGACATCTTGGTCAGCCAATGCGGAGCATGTCCATTGTTGGCCATGGTGCGGAAGACCCGGCCGATCGAGTACAGGCCCGAGTTGCAGGAGGACAGCGCGGCGGTGATGACGATCATGTTCATGACATCGCCCATCCAGCCGAGGCCCATCTGCCCGAACACGGTGACGAACGGCGAGGTGCCCGCCACGTACTGGTCCGAGGGAAGCAACATGGCCAGGAGGGTGACGGAACCGACGTAGAAGACCACGATGCGGAAAACGACGGCGCGGATTGCCTTGGGCACTTCCTTGGCCGGATCCTGCATCTCACCGGCGGTGATGCCGACGAGCTCAATGCCGTTGTAGGCGAAGATCACGGCGTTCAGGACCAGGATCATGACCAGCGCGCCCTTGGGGAACATTCCGCCTTCGGCCGCGAAGAGGTTGTTGACCGACGCGTGGCCGGGGCCCACCTGGGCGTTGGTGACCACCATGAAGGTGCCCACGGCCAGGAAGATGAGGATGGCGCCGACCTTGAGGACGGAGGCCCAGAATTCGAATTCGCCAAACACCTTGACGCTCAGGAGGTTGACGCCCACCAGCAGCAGCAGCGCCGCGATGGCGGTGAGCTCAACCGGCACGTTGGGGAAGAAGAACTGGAAGTACAGCCCGATCGCGATGAGCTCGGCAATGCCGGTCATGGCCCAGTTGATGAAGTACATCCAGCCGGACAGGTAAGCGCCCTTCTTGCCGAACATTTCGCCGGCGTAGCTGACGAAGGAGCCCGACGTCTGGCGGTACATGATGAGCTCACCCAGGGCGCGCATCAGCAGGTAAGCGATGACGCCGGCGATGGCGTAGGAGAAGATGAGTGCGGGTCCGGTGGAGGCCAGCCGTCCGCCGGCACCCATGAACAGGCCGACGCCGATGGCGCCACCCATCGCGATCATGGTGACCTGGCGACCGCTCAGGGACTTCTGGTAGCCCTCGGCGCTGAGAGTGGAGTCGACGACGGCGGATTGCGCCGTCGGGCTCTTAAGTTCTGTGGGGGTATGTGATGGCACAGCTGATTCCTTGTAGGTCGAGGTATGGCCGGGAAGGGACCGTGGGTTCAAGTACACAAAATTCGGGCCTGAGCCCTTCGCAGGGACCAAGACATGTACCGAACCTCACAAGCGTCGAAGTTCGCGCGGCTCATCTATCGTACTAGCATTCAGGACCCAGAAGTGACGGGGGCAACACCCCTCGGGCATTTCCACTAATTATTGATGCCGGAATCGCCGAATTACCGAATGATGTTCGATTTTTGCCCGCCAAGTCCCGGCACGTCCGTCCGTTAGGCCAGGGCGCCGTCGCGCATGGCGTACCGGAGCCAGTTCCCGGCCTTGGCCCCGTGCCCGGCGCGGTTCCCGGTGCTGTCTTGAAGGGCGCAAGTGCTGAACCACTCCCCGAGCGCGCGGTCGTGGCTGACCAGGACCAGCGTCCCTGCGAAGTCCGAAAGGGCTGTTTCGAGCTGTTCCACCAGCACGGGCGCCAGATGGTTGGTGGGCTCATCCACGAGCATCGTTCCGTACCCGCCCAGGAGGAGGCGGGCGAGCGCCAGCCTGCGTTGTTGCCCTGCGGAAAGGCTTCCTACCGGGACGTGGAATTCGCTGGTCCGGAAGAGCCCGAGCCGGAGCAGCGCCTCGGCGTGCTCATCGATGTTGCCGCCCAGGCCCGCGGCGAAAGCCGGCAAGAGACGCAGCCCCGGGCGCTGCGGGAGCTCCAGTTCCTGCTGCAGGTATCCGATCCGGCCGTGCCGCACTACGGTGCCTTTGGCCGGTTCCAGCGTGCCCGCGAGGACGGCGAGCAGCGTGGACTTGCCGGCACCATTGGGACCGGTGATGAGGATCTTCTGGCCCGCCTCCACCCTGAGGTCCGTCGGTTCCAGGCGCCCGGGCACCGTCACTCCCGTCGCTTCGAGAGCGGGACCCGCCGCAACGTCCGCCCGCAGCTCCGTCGCCAGTTTCAGGGGCACCGGCGGACGGTCGATGGGGTTTGCCTCCAGCCGGCGGAGACGCTCCTGGGCGTTGCGGACCTTGCTGGTGGCTGCTTTTTGCCACGTGCCGGCTTTGAAGTCGAACCCCATTTTGTCGTTGTCGCGCTGGCGGGCGTAGCCCATCGTCCCCGCGACGGTGTCCGCCTGGAGCCGTTCGGCCGCCATCGAGTCCAGCCACCCGTGGTACTGCTGCGCCCAGCGCTGGCGCTCGGCCGCCTTCTCCCGCAGGTAGCCCTCGTAGCCGTTGCCGTACCGGTTGACCGTAAGGCGTTCGGCATCGACTTCAATCACGGTTGATGCCACTTTGCGCAACAGGACGCGGTCATGGGAGACCACCACCACGGTTCCTCGGTGCGCGGCCAGCCGCGCCTCCAGCCAGGCCGTGCCGCTGGCGTCAAGGTGGTTTGTGGGTTCGTCCAGGAGGAGGATGTCCGCGGGATCGGCCAGCACGCAGGCCAGTGCCACGCGTTCCTGCTCCCCGCCGGAGAGCGAGCCCAGGGTCCGCGTCCGGTCCAGTCCGCCGAGGCCAAGCCGGTCCAGCGCCGCCTCCACCCGGGATTCCGCGGCATAGCCTTCCCTGAGTTGGTACTGCGTCTGCAGGTTTCCGTAGCGTTCCAGTTCATCTGCTTCCGCTCCGGCCAGCCCGTCTTCCAGACGCTCCAGCTCGGCCTCCATTTCGCGGAGCGATTCCAGCGCGGCATCGATCGCGTTGCTCACGGTGAACGCATCAGGCAGGCCCAGGGTCTGGGCAAGATATCCCACGCGGCCCTGGCTGACGGCGGTGCCCTCGTCCGGGGCCTCGAGCCCGGCCAAAATCCGGAGCAGCGTGGATTTGCCCGCGCCGTTTTCGCCAACGATCGCCACATGCTCACCGGCTGTGATGGCAATGTCGACGCCGGCAAACAGCTGCCGGTCCCCGTAACCATGGGATACGCCCGAAAGGCGGAGATGTTCGCTCAAGGAGTCCTTGCAAGTAGGTGCCGGCCTGCCCGGCGGCGGCCGGCGGCGTCGTGCGGCGTCAAGTATGACACCGCCGGCCAGGGCTGAGGTACTGGGACGGCGGGGATGATCGGTTGTGCTTGACTCTGCCGTCCCGCCACGGCGCTAGGCTGGTGGCATGGGCACCGCTCTCCGCACACCAGCACCGCGGCCGGAACTGTACAGGTTCTCGCGGCTCGACTACCTCACGGCAGGCCTCTATGTAGCTGTCGCTGCTTTTTTCGCTGTGGCTGGCGGACTGCTGGTCCCGCTGATGCTCCAGTTGTCGCCTAACCCGGCGGTGGCATCCTACTCCGTCAACCTGATCTTCTACGGTAGCATCGGGATCCTGGCCCTGGCCGCCGCCCGGCACGTCGCCGCGCGGGACCTCAGGGTCCTCGCAACACGGCCGTGGTTCACCCTGCTTATGGTCCCCCTCGCCGTTGTGGCCATGATGATCCTCACCGCGGTCCTCGTCTCAATCACCGGAACGCCGCAGACGTCCGCCAACCAGGCAGGCCTGCAGGCGCTCATGCAGCAGGTACCGGCCTGGCTGATGGTGCCGCTGCTGGTGATCGTGGGGCCCTTTGTGGAGGAGTACATCTTCCGCCACCTCCTGATCGGCAAGCTCAGCCGGCGGGTCAACCTCTGGGTGTGCTGTGGCTTGTCCGTCGTGTTGTTCGCGGCCCTGCATATCGTCGGCCAGGAGAACCTGACCCTTCCGGTCCTCATGCCCTATCTCGCGATGGGCGCCGTCCTGGTGTTTGTCTACGTCTGGACCGGCAAGAATGTGATGTTCTCCTACTTCGTGCACGCCTCAAAAAACCTGCTGGCGGTCATCTTCATCTACGCCATCCCGCCGGATGTGATGGAGCAGCTGCAGAAGGTCCAGGGCTAGGACGGGCACCGCTGCCCCCTACCGCCGCGGGCGCCGACGTCGTAGTTTCTATCCATGACCCTGAACATCCAGATCGCCGTCGACTGCCGGAACCCGCATGAACTCGCCGACTGGTGGGCAGAAACCCTCGAGTGGGCCGTGGAGCCGCAGGACGAGGCCTTCATCCGCTCCATGATCGAGCAGGGGTTCGCCACGGATGCGCAAACCAAGGTGCACCACGACAAACTCGTCTGGAGTACCGGCGCCGCCATCCGGCCGCCCGAGGAACTCGAGGCGAAATCGCCCGCCCGCCGCATCCTGTTCCAGACGGTCCCGGAAGAAAAAACCGTCAAAAACCGGGTCCATTGGGACGTGCGGCTCGCCGGCGCCGACAAGGACAAGGTGCGCACCGCCCTCGAAGCCCGCGGCGCCACCTTCCTCTGGACCGCCAGCGAGGGTCCCCATTCCTGGCACACCATGGCGGACCCGGAAGGCAACGAGTTCTGCATCAGCTGAGGCGATTACTAGACTCGGACTGTGAGCAACAAAATCCCCGCCAAGGTATCCGACGTCTTTGACCCCACCCGCTGGCGCACAGTGACCGGCTTCGACGATTTCCAGGACATGACCTACCACCGGCAGGTGGAGCGTTCCGCGGACGGCACCGTGGTCCGCGACCTGCCGACGGTCCGCATCGCCTTCGACCGGCCCGAGGTGCGGAATGCCTTCCGCCCTAGCACCGTGGACGAGCTGTACCGTGCCATGGACCACGCCCGGATGAGCCCGGACGTGGCCACCGTGCTGCTCACCGGCAACGGCCCCTCCCCCAAAGACGGCGGCCATTCCTTCTGCTCCGGCGGGGACCAGCGGATCCGCGGCCGTGACGGCTACCGGTACGTAGTACAAGACACTGTCGGGGAGACGAGGGAGACCATCGACCCCGCCCGCGCCGGGCGGCTGCACATCCTTGAGGTCCAGCGGCTCATGCGCACCATGCCCAAGGTGGTCATCGCCGTCGTGAACGGCTGGGCGGCAGGCGGCGGGCACTCCCTGCACGTCGTTTCCGACCTCACCATCGCCTCCCGCGAGCACGGCAAGTTCAAACAGACCGACGCCACCGTGGGCAGCTTCGACGCCGGCTACGGCTCCGCGCTGCTGGCCCGCCAGATCGGCCAGAAGGCCGCCCGCGAAATCTTCTTCCTGGCCCGCGAATATTCCGCCGAGGACATGGTCCGGATGGGCGCGGTGAACGAGGCCGTGGACCATGCGCGGCTCGAGGACGTGGCGCTGGAGTACGCCGCCGACATCGCCCGGCAGTCCCCGCAGGCAATCCGGATGCTCAAGTTCGCCTTCAACCTGGCCGACGACGGACTGGCCGGCCAGCAGGTCTTCGCCGGTGAGGCCACCCGCCTGGCCTACATGACCGACGAGGCCGTGGAGGGCAAGGAAGCGTTCCTCGAGAAGCGCGATCCGGACTGGTCCAGCTTCCCGTACTACTTCTAGGGCGGCCCGTGACTGCTGTAAACATCGAGCCCGCCCTCTCCGCGCTGGCCGCTGTCCTCCGCGGTGAGGGCCCCGCCGTCGAACTCTCCGCCGGGCCGGACGATTCCCCGGTTGTGAAGCTGGTCGAAACCCCCGGCGTCGAGGACGCCGCCGTCGTGGTCCGGACCTCCGGCTCCACCGGCACGCCCAAGGCGACCGTGCTGACCCTGGACGCGCTGGCGGCCTCCTCGATGGCCACCGCGCTGGCGCTCAGGGGCGAGGGCCAGTGGCTGCTGGCCCTGCCCGTGCAGTACGTGGCCGGCGTCCAGGTGCTGGTCCGCTCGCTTTTCGCCGGCACCCGCCCGTGGGTGATGGACCTCAGCGGCGGCTTCACCCCCGACGCCTTCACGGCCGCGGCGCTCGAATTGACGGACAAGATCCGTTTCACGTCGCTCGTACCCACCCAGCTGCAGCGGCTGCTGGACTCCCCCTCGGCCGGGACGCTCGCCGCGCTGCGCCGCTTCAACGGGATCCTGCTCGGCGGCGGCCCGGTGCAGCCGGGGCTGCTCGCCGCGGCCCGTGACGCCGGGGTACGGGTCGTGACCACCTACGGCTCGGCCGAGACCTGCGGCGGCTGCGTGTACGACGGCGTCCCGCTCGACGGCGTCGAGGTCCGGGTGGCGGACGACGGACGCATCCTGCTCGGCGGGGCCACCATCGCCGCCGGCTACCTTGATGCCCCGGAACTCAGCGCGGCCGCGTTCGTGGACGACGACGGCATCCGCTGGTACCGGACCAATGACCTCGGCGAGCTCGACGCCGACGGGAAGCTGACCGTTTTGGGCCGGGCCGACGACGTCGTCATCACCGGCGGCGTCAAGGTCTCCGCGGCGCACGTGCAGGCCGAGCTGGAGAAGCTCGACGGCGTGCTGGCCGCCTTCGTCGCCGGCGTACCCTCCGCCGAGTGGGGACAGGCCCTCGCCGCGTACGTCGCGGTGGCGGACAGCTCTGACGCAGGCCTCCGGAACTTCACCGTGGGCGCTGCCTGGGCGCCGGCGTTGGGCCCGCTGGCGCCGAAAACCGTGCTGGCCGCCAGCGAACTGCTGATGCTGCCGAACGGAAAACCGGACCGCCTTGCCATGACGGTTCGGCTCTCCGGGCTGCATCAGGGAAAATAGATAAGCCGGGCACTCCCGGTGCCGTCAAACCAACACGAGGTACTGAAACGTGGCTACAGCCGCTCAATGGATCCAAGGCGCCCGACTGCGCACCCTGCCGGCCGCGATCGCGCCTGTCCTGATCGGCACCGCGGCCGCGCACGAGATGGACGCCTTCCGTCCGCTCAACGCCGTGCTGGCCGCGCTGGTGGCCCTGCTGCTGCAGATTGGCGTGAACTATGCCAACGACTATTCGGACGGCATCCGGGGCACAGATGAGGACCGGGTGGGTCCGCTCCGGCTGGTCGGCTCCCGCGCCGCGAAACCCGAGCACGTAAAGTACGCCGCGTTCGCCGCGTTCGGGCTCGCGATGGTGTTCGGCCTGACCCTGGTCATCCTCGCGCAGACCTGGTGGTTGATCCTGGTGGGCCTGGGCTGCGTCCTGGCCGCCTGGGGCTACACGGGCGGGAAGAATCCCTACGGCTATCTCGGCCTGGGCGACCTGTTCGTCTTTGTGTTCTTCGGTCTGGTCGCCACCCTCGGTACGACCTACACGCAGGCCGGCCAGATCAGCCTCGCGGCCATCATCGGCGCGATCGGCACCGGCCTCATCGCCTGTGCCCTGCTCATGGCCAACAACGTCCGCGACATCCCCACCGACCGGAAGGCCGGAAAGAAGACCTTGGCTGTGCGGCTGGGCGACAAGCATGCCCGGGAAAGCTACGTGCTGATGCTCGCCGTCGCCATCCTGCTGCCGATCATCCTGGCGCCGTCCCGCCCGTGGATGCTGATCGTGCTGCTGCTGATCCCGGCCAGCCTGATGCCGTCCTGGCTGATGATCGCCGGCCGGCGCCGCAAGAGCCTGATTCCGGTGCTCAAACAGACGGGTCTGATCAACCTCGGCTATGCGGTGCTGTTCTCGCTGGGACTCGTGCTGAGCCACGGCTTCTAGGGTCCTGGTCCCGTTGGGGCCTCTCCCGGTCCCGTAGGGGGCAGGGGGCTAGGAGTCCTTCGGGCGCGTGTCCGTGTGTACGGTGATGTCCGGGTGCGCGTCGACCAGGCGGTCTTCGGCGTCGGCGTCGTCCACTTCCCCGGCACTGCGCAGAGGCTTGGCCTTGCCCGAGAACCGCTGGTGGAGCGAGGCTGCGGCGGCGTCGCGCTGCTTCTGGAAGAAGAGGAAGCTGATCGCGAACGCCATCATGCCCGCGCAGAGGACGGCAAGCAGCCATCCGAGCTCGAGGTAGACGAACAGTGCGAACAAAGGCACAAAGAGCGCCAGCCGGATCAGGGAGTATTTCAGGAAATCCACACTCCAAGTTTAGCCGCCGTCGGCCGCCCCGCCCCACCGGGCCGGATCACGCGTGCTGTGGGGACGAGGAGGCGCCGGGAACTCCCCCGACGGCTAAACTGAAAGCATGCTCCTCCGTGTAGTGGTTGCCGTCGCAGTACTCGTTGTCTTTGTCTATGGACTCATCGACGTGATCCGCACTGATGCCCGCCAGACCAAGGGCATTTCGAAGCCTGCCTGGATCGTGGTGCAGATCGTCCTTCCGGTAATTGGAGCCATCCTGTGGTTCCTCATTGGCCGCCCCCGCGGCACCGCCCCAGCGCGCGCCACGTACAGTCACACCATCGCGCCCGACGACGACCCGGACTTCCTGCGCAACCTCGAAGTCCGCCGCCGCAACCAGGCCGAGGCCGACCGGCTCAAGAAACTCAAGGCCGAGCTGGACGCCAAGGAGCGCACCATCGACGACGACAAAGGCACACACGGGTCCGGGTCCGGCGAGGCCCGCGGCAGTGGCGACGCGCAGGGTACCGACGAGGTCAAGTAGTCCAGCCTGCCCGTGCACGGCCGCATGCCCCACCCCGGGGCTCTCCCGGCGTCCCTTCCGCGCACTGTAGCGTCCGACGCACCTTCCTGCCGGTCACAAGACGCACTTCTCCTCCACTCTGTGGATAACCTCGAAGCCCGCTCCTGACGGACGCAGAATGCCTGTATGCGACCTCCCAGTGAGCTTCCCCCGCAGCTTCGAAACCAGCCTTTTACCGTGGCCCAGGCCCGCGCTGCCGGGCTGAGCCGGCGTCGGACCCGGGCTCAGGATCTCATCAACCCCTGCCACGGAGTGCGCACGGCGGCCACCACTCAGGACACTTTGCTGGAACGATTGCGCGCCCTGGCTGTTGTGACCGGCGGCGTCGTGAGCCACCTGTCTGCAGCAGTGCTTTGGGGCTTCCCCCTCCCGCTTTCACTGGAGAACCTGGCTGTCATCCACCTGACGGGTGGTCCAGGCAAACGGGCCGTGCGGTACAAGTATGTCGTCGGCCATCAGCAGTCACTCCAACCGGAGGAGATCGTAGCCGGCGCCAAGGTCACCTGCACCTCCCCGCTGCGGACGTGGTTCGATCTCGCCGGCATTCTGGACCTCGATGACTTGGTGATGGCCGGCGACTTCCTGTTGCGGCGAAGGAATCCGCTGACCACGCTCGATGAGCTGGACGCATACCTCGCCGGGAAAAGGGGAAGGACTGGCTACCGGAGCGCGATGCGCGCCCGGGCATTGATGCGCGCCAACACGGACTCCCCCAAAGAGACCGAGCTCCGGCTGCTGCTGGTTCGCCATGGCCTGCCGGAGCCCGGGGTCAACGTCCCGATCTTCGACGAGAACGGATGCTGGATCCAGGACCCGGATCTGTCCTATCAGCGAGAGAAGGTCGCCATCCAGTACGACGGTGCGCATCACGCGGATCCGGCGCAGCGTCGCAGCGACATCTTCCGAGATGAAAGCGCCAGAGATGCCGGGTGGAGCGTTGTCGTGCTGACACAGCGGGACCTGGACCCGGTCGCACCCGGCATGGAACCGACTGCAGTGACCCGGGTACGGAGGGTGCTGACGGAGCGCGGCTGGACTCCTGAACCGGGCCCGAGCCCACGGCGTAGCGCCCGCGTGGACCCACCTTGAGTATTTGATGCCTTGAGAGCCACCCAATCTTGCGCTTCAGAGCCACCGATCGTGCGGAAGAGAGCCAGTGGTGGTGTGTTTGGGAGCCACTGGCCCTCGACCTCATCGTTAGGCGCTGGCCAGGGCGGTCTGCTCCCTCATGTTGTAGGTGCCGGTGTCGACCCAGGTGGTGTTGTGGATGATGCGGTCC
>NZ_JBVAYV010000036.1:0-38739 GCF_055412805.1 Pseudarthrobacter kochi | reverse complement strand
CTATATCGAGGTGTTCTACAATCGATGGCGGCCCCACACCAACAATGATGGGCTGCCGCCGGCAACAGCAATGGCCAACTTCAAGACCAAAAACCAGCCGCTACCCGCGGCCGCCTAACCAAATAGAAACTAACCGGCTGTCTCACATCCTTGACACACCTCATTGCACCCGGAATTGATGAAGATCCGTTTCCCGAAGGTGACGTTCTTCCCGAAGTCGGAGTAGAAAGGCGGGAAAACCGTTACGGATTCGTCAACTGGCTTGCCGGTCAGCTGGGCCAACAGCTCCCGCACCCGCCCCGGCTCCTGATATCCGCTGTTAAGCTCGCCGGTAATGCGCAGGGCATCCTGGCTGACCCGGTGCATAAGGTTATGCAATGCCGAGTCTCCCGTGATGGTCCGGCCGGCATTCAACACTTCAAGGAGATCGTCGAGTTCCATGGAGTCCTTTCAGTCCGATGTCGGACGGAGTTTGCGTGAAGGTTTCCGCTATCTCCTCCCTGATGAACCCGTCGTCCCGGCTGACGGCAACGGGGGCCGCCGGTGGGTACCAGTGGCCGGCCGTCCCAACGCAGAGACAGTTACCCGCCCGAATTGGAGATTTCCTGACGGGGCGCAGCCGCTATGGACCCTGAAGCTGCCCAGCTGGCGAGTAGCCGCAGTCGCTCAGCGCTGGGCGAGCCGGGCTTTGTGCGGGTCCCGTGGGTCCGAACGTCATGCGCGCCCCACAGCTGCCGGAATACATCGCTGCGCGTGGACAGCTCACCAACGAGGTCCTGGAGCCCTTTGTCGTTGGGGTCACGGCCGGCTTCGGCCCGCATGATCGCTACGCACATCTCAGCGAAGAGCTCCCAGTCAGGCGGGCGAGGTCGAAGAGGTGGGTCCGCTCCGTGTCATCGAGGAGAAGGGCGCGGGCTATGGCATCAAGCACGGACGAGGAGGCTCCGCCGATAGCACCACGTTCGAGCTTGGCGTAATACTCGACGCTGACGTCCGCGAGTGCCGCAACTTCCGTGCGGCGAAGCCCGGCAACGCGCCTGTTCGGCCCGGCGGGATGGCCGGCCTGTTCGGGGGTGACCTTCGCGCGGCGCGACATCAGGAACTCGCGTACTTCGGCTTTATTGTCCATGCCACGAGACTAAGGCCCTGCGAACTTTGTTGGCGTGCCCTGCTGGTACACCCCTTGATAGAGACTCCTCCCCCGGGGTGGTTGGCGTGTTGACTGGGTAAGGACCTAACAGCGGAATGCTCGCTGAAGAACTGACAACTGAGGGCTTCACCGCCCGCGGTTACGCCGCCAGTGTCCGGGACCCGGAAGCCCTCACCGCCGCTCGCGCAGCGGCTGTGGGAGCGCCACACCCTCCGCGATTACGCCGAACCGTTCCTGACCAGCAAGTAACCCGCGCAACCCAGTCGCGGGCAAGGAGAATAAGGGACACCACCACCCTTCCGGCGCCAGGCCGGGTAGCTATTGATATAACGAAACGGCTGCCGCTAGCCAGCCTGGCCGCTCTGGCGGTCATCGGCTTCGTCCTCGCCGCAATGGAGACCATGCCGGCGGGCCTGCTGCCGGCTATCGCCAACGGGATGGGGACGAGCGAGGGCACTGTCGGACTGTTCGTCAGTGCCTATGCCCTCGGCACGGTGATCATCACGATCCCCGCCATCACCATGACCCGGGGCATGCGCCGCAAGCCGTTGCTCCTTGGCGCGATCCTCGGCCTCATCCTGGCCAACAGCACCACCGCCCTCTCAAGTGACGTGGACTTGTCGCTGGTGTCGCGCTTCGTTGCGGGCGCGTTCTCCGGAATCATCTGGGGCATGCTGGCCGCCTATGGCCGGAAGATCAGCCCGCCCACCCAAGCGGGGCTGTCGCTGGCGATCGTCTCAGTCGGGGCACCCGTCGGATTCGCCCTCGGCACACCCCTGGGATCATGGCTCGGAACCACCTTCGACTGGCGGTGGGCCTTCGCCGGACTCACCGCGGTGGCCGTAGTCGCCGGTGTGTTCATCGCCGCGATCGCGCCCGACGCCGACGGGCAGCCCGGAGCCTCCCGGCTTCCCCTGGCCCGGGTGTTCCGAATCCCCGGCATCGCCGTGATCCTGGCCGTCATCTTCACCTGGATGCTGGCCCACAACACCATCTACACCTACATCGCCCCGTACCTGAGGACTACAGGCAGCAGCCTCACCCTCGACGGCGAACTCTTCATCTTCGGAATCTCTTCATCTTCGGAATCTCCTCAATCGCCGGAATCATCATCACCGGCGCGCTCCTGGACCGCCACCCCGCCCCTTGCTGCACGGAAGCGTCGCCCAGCTCCAAGCCGCCCTCACCACCACCGGAGGCGCGGACTCCGACGTCGCGAACTCGTTCCTGCCGGTAGCATTCAACCTCGCCATCTTCACCGCCGGCATCCTCGGCGCCGCCCTGCTGACGAATTTCAGCGGCCTGGTACTTACGGTCGTGATGATCGTCGCCGGCCTGGCCGCACTCATGCTGACGATCTACGGACGCCGCACCGCATTTCCCGCCCGCCTCTAACAACACGGGCGAACTCCGCGGCAGACCTTGTCCTCCCCGCATTTCCGGAAAGGATCCTCCATGAACACTTGCAACCGCTATTCACCGGGAAAAGCCTTGAGGCCAGGCGTCGTGGCGCCTGCGCTGGTTCTGATCGCTACCGCTATCGCTATGGCTGGCTGCACCGGCAGCCCGGGGGCAGCGCTGATACACGGCCGCCTTCCCCGGGTTCAACGGCGGTCGATCCGACTACCGCCCCGACCGCAACGTCAACCACCACACCGATTGTCATCGAGCTTCAGGGCCAGAGAATTACAGGAGAACTCGACGGCAGCGCCACGTCAGCGTCGCTCCTGGCCCAGCTTCCCCTAACGCTGGCGTTCCGGGACCACGGCGGCCAGGAAAAGCTATCGCAACTACCGGCCCCCTGGACCTCGAAGGCGCACCAGAGGGAAGCGAGGCCGCGCCGCTCACGGTCGGATACTACGCCCCCGGTCAAAGCCTCGTCCTTTACTACCGGCACGTCGGCTACTTTGACGGGATCGTACCCATCGGCACCTACGAAAACACCGACGCCATCGAAAACCAGCCCGACGGATTCACCGTCACCATCCGTAAAGCCGACTGACGGGCACACCACAGCCGGTGCTCGATCTTCCCGCACTCGACCATGAGATCGGTGCATTCATCACCGCCCCCTGCATCGATGGGCACCTCCACAGCAAGGTTCAGGACCCGACATTCACCACGCGTGGCCGGCCAAACTGGGTGCGGACTCCGGGCGAGAAGAGCACGGATTCCGGCGGCCCCTCGACGTTGATGCCGGCCGCGGCGACCAGTTGGTCCTCAAGCTGGGTCAGTTCTGCCCGGTAGAGCGGCCACGCGGTGTGGGTGTTGGGAACGTACAGGGTCCTGCCCCGGAAACGGGTGTGCAGACCGAACCGGGCGGTGAGGTGGAGGGACAGCAGGTCGGTGGCTTCGGCGTCGGGCTCCGGGGCCACGGCAAAGTCGCTCCGGGCTCCGCCCCGGAACCGCCGCACCCAGTACCCGGCGCGGGACCCGGCCCGGGAGCCCCCCGGAACAGCGCCGGCCACCGGATCCAAAGTCCCCACACCACGGAAACCCGCCCGCGACCACACATAGGGAATCCCGGCCGCCCGGGCCGCCAGAACCACCGCCAGCCGCGTCGCATCCAGGCTCAGGAACACAACACCCCGGGTGCCGTCGGGCTCCCGGGAGTAGAGGCGCACGTTGATCTCGTTGAAGCTGCCGAAATAGGGAATCCCCGGCCCGCGGCCCAGGCCGGCGCCCTGCATCCGGAAACCGATCAGCCCCACCCAGGCGGACCCGTCGAAGGTGTCCGGGACGACCCCCGGCGGCATGAACGAGGCGGCGACGGCATCAGAGATCCGCCAGTGCAGGAAGACCGCATCTGTCCACCGCTGATCCATGATGATCGGGGTCGGAAGCTCAGGGGCACGTGGCCAGGGATCAAGACTCATCGGTCGCGGTCCGCTAGTTCAGCGGTGGCAGAGGAGCCTTCGGGTTGCTTCTGCCAGGGCCAGCGGCCGGTGATTTCGAGCTCGAGTGAGAAGCTCAGGAAGGTCCGGATCAGCACGATGATGGCCAGCACGCCGACGCTTTCGAAGGTTGGCGTGACGGCGACGGTCCGGATGATGTCGGCCGCGACCAGGAGCTCCAGCCCGAGCAGGATCGAGCGGCCCAGCAATTGGCGGTACGAGCGGTACACCGACAGCGGTGCGGATCCTTCCGGGAGCTTGCGGGGCTGGAAACCGCGCATCGCCATCGGGACGGAGATGACGGCGCCGAGCACCATGACAGCCACGCCGGCGATGTCCATGTACCCGCCGACCGCCTGGATAATGTCCTTAAAATCCATCGTTCCCCTCAAAGAAATGGTGGTGAAATCCAAAACCGCTGGTCAGGGGTGCCGGACTCCCGCTCCGGAAAGAATATCCCGGTAGCCCTCGCGGAAACTGGGGTACCGGAAGTCGAACCCGGTGCCCCGCAGCAGTGCATTGCTACAGCGCTTGTTTCCGCCGCGGGACGGCTCACCGCCGCCGCTCTGCCCGCCACTTTCAGCCGCGCCCGACGGCGGGTGGGGAAGTCCCAGCTCGGCGGCCAGGAAACCCAGCACCTCGCCGAGCTCGGCAGGCTCGTTGTCCACGCCCAGATACACCGGCGCCGGGACAGGCTCCATAGTGCACAGGTGGACGATCGCGGCAGCGGCGTCGTCGCGGTGGATGCGGTTGGTGAAACGTGACTCTGCCGGAATCACCGCGGAGCCGCCGCGGACCTGGTCAATCAGCCGGGTCCGTCCGGGGCCATAGATACCCCCGAGCCGCAGCACCACCGGAGTGATCCCGGTGCCGCCCAGCAGGCTGTGGAGGAGTTCCTCCGCCTCGCGGATGATGCGGCCCGAGAACCCGCCGGGTGCCGGCGTCGTGCGTTCATCGATCCAGTCCCCGCCGGCGTCGCCGTAGACGGCGGTTGAGGAGACAAACAGCACGCGCTGGACCGGGGCGCCGGACGTGAGGACTGCGTCCAAAACGTTCGACAACCCGTCCACGTAGGCGGCGCGGTAGGCAGCCTCGGTGGGGGAGTCCGCCGCAATCGCGACGACGACGGCGGTGGTGTCCGCCAGGATGGGCGGCAGTTCACCGGCGCTCAGGTCAGCCGCCGCACCTTCGATCGCGGCCGGAAGTTTCTCCGGCGAGCGTCGCCACCCCACCACCCGGTGGCCCGCCGCAGCGAACCGCAGCCCGGCTTCGGTGCCCAGATCGCCGCAACCGGCCATAAGTACAGTCATGTTCGCTAGTCTGCCAGTTTTCGGCGGCCACAGCCGCCGAACCCGGACTACCGCGCCGGGATCGGGAAGAACACCCGCGGATCCTGCAGCAGCGCCGGGTAGTCGAAGTCCGATCGGTCCAGGATCTCGTCCACCTGGAAGTTGCGCGCAAAATGGCCGTCCACGGTGATCGGCCGGCCCAGGACCTTGCCCACGGCAAAGGACGTGCCACCCGCAATCGGGATGGCCACCACCGAGTTGCCGGGCAGCGTGGTGAACGCCTCTTCCTGCTGCTGGCGCTTGCGCGTCGGCTTTTTGACGAGCTGCTTTGGCGGGAGCTTGCGCTGCTTCGCGGGGCGCCGCGCGCCTGAGTCGGCGTAGACGAACTGGTACTCATCGTCCCCGGCGGCTGCCTTGGCCTTGCCCACGGGCGGGAGGCTGACGGTGTCCAGCTTCTCCGGCGCAGTGTCGCCGAGCGGCAGGCGGAGGACCCACATCCGCTCACCCGCCGGGTCCTCCGGCAGGAGGTCGAGGGTCGGCTCCGGCCAGACGTATTCAAGGTCCGGGTCGGTGTCCGGGAACAATGGCGCGTAGAACCGGGGGTCCTTGGCGATCAGCCGGGAGCGGTGGCTGAGGTGCAGCTCGGGGGCCCCGAGCCACGGCGGCATCGGGATCTTGGCGGCGTAGTCGGGGTGCGCAGCCTGGGGTGCGAACTCCATGATCTTGCCGCGAGTGGTGTCCTCGCCGCCCCGGGCCGTCCACTCGTCGACCATGGTCAGGCCGTAAAGGGTCAGCGCGGGAACGTACCCCATCCACATCCGGATAGCCGGGTGCGACTGCCAGCCGTACTCCGGGATCACCAGAGCGCGCAGGATCTGCAGCGCTTCAACGCGCTGCTTGCCGAGCCGCTCGCGGTCCAGGACCGCGGCGCTCTGCTGGAAATCGGGGAAGGGGAGAAAAGTCTGCATCTCTCCAGTTTGAGGCCACGGAGCCAATGAACCAATTGCTGGCAGCCGCGGGTGAGCGTGTTCACATTCCGGAACGGGACAGGCGGCTCTCAGCCTCGGCGCGTAGACTAGCACGAAATACCCCTGCCGCACGGAAGACACGCCCCATGCCGAAGAAGCCAGTAACTGAATCTCCGGCGCAGCCTGCGTCCGGCCAACTGCCCAAGTACGGACAAATGCTGAGTCCCGATGCGAACGGGATCCTGATCCTGGAGGAGTTCATCATCGATCCGGCGGCTGCCCGCAAGGAGCAGCACGGATTCCGGATGGCCCTGGCCGCGGTGGCGCTGACCATGCGGCGCATCCTGGCGTTCCGGCTCCTCATTGCCGTGGTGGCGATCGCGAATCTTCCCCTGTTCCTGCTTTCCAGCGGCTGGGAGATCCATGTCGTCTCGCTCACCCTTGTGGTGGCGGTCCACGCCGCGGTGTCCTGGCTGAATCGTCACGAACCCAGGATCCGCCAGCGACGGCTGCTGGAACTGCACCTCAAGCGCGAGAAAAGCGACAACTACCGCAAAGTCCGCGACGCCGTGAAATACGTCATCGACGCCCCGGGCCGCATGAACGAGAACCTCTACCTTGAGCTGCTTGCCGCCAAACGCGTGGCGCTGCACCTCGCCATGGGCACCGTCGCCCTGCTGGACACGAGCGATGACACCGCCTGGAAAGTGCAGATTGTCCGCGAGATTCCCCGGGCCGCCTGAGCCTTTCGGCCACAGCACTGCCGGTTAACCCAAGAACAGCCAAGAGCACGACGCCGGAGCGTCCCTTGAGGGGACGCTCCGGCGTCGTGCTTTTAACCGGCGTCGTGCCTTAGCCGTGCCGCCGAGGGCGGCAGGCGGGCAGGCTAGGCGGGCAGCTGCAGCACCTGGCCCGGGAACACCAAATCAGGGTCGCTGATGGTGGCCGCGTTGGCGTCGGCCAGCAGGTGCCAGCCTCCTGCGATGTTGAGCTTGTCGGCGATCTTGCTCAGGGTGTCGCCACTCTGGATGGTGTAGCTCTCGCCGCTCAGGGGGACAGCCGCGACGTGCCGCGGCGCCGGGGCGGCCACCTTGGGTGCGGCGACCTTGGGTGCGGACGCCTTGGGTGCCGCGACCTTCGGGGCGGCGGTCCGGGCAGGCACCTTGGCCGGCGCAGGAACCGCGGCGGGTGCCTTGGCCACCGGCAGGCTCTGCGGGGCAATGGCGCCGCCGGTCAGGCCAAGCTGCGCGGCGCAGGAGGGCCACGCGCCCCAGCCCTGGCCGGCCTGCACCTTCTCGGCCACGGCGATCTGTTGCTCGCGGCTGGCGCTGGCCGCAGACCCTGTCCCGCCATAGGCCGCCCACGTGCCGGGGCTGAATTGCAGTCCGCCGGAGTAGCCGTTGCCCGTGCTGATGGCCCAGTTGCCGCCGCTTTCGCATTGCGCCAGGGAATCCCAGACGGACGTGGCAGTGGCGGCGGGGATGGCTGCGTTGGCCGCCGAGGCGGACAAGGCGACGCCGGCGATCGAGACGGCCGCAAGAGTGACGCCGCGGCGCGCGGCAGTGCTGTAGGTGGTTTTCTTCATGGGATTGATGCTCCTGAGGGCCACCGGTGCTCGGTCCGTCCCCGGACGTTGTCGCACTACTGCCCGCCCCTGACAATAGAGGTCATTGCGGTGTCTGCCGGTCGGGCAGTATCTGGTGGTGGCAGCACCGGGCACTCAATGCCCGGTCTTCGGGCATGACCACAAGGCTAAGCCAGGTTCCTGCCGTTATCAAGACGTTATTTTCCGCGGATACACGGTAAAATCAACGGCTTCCGGCCCGGACGCGGTTCAGCCGCCGAGCACTGCCGCCAGATATGGCGCCGTCCGGCTCTTTTTGGACCGTGCGACGACGGCGGGCGTCCCGACCGCGATGATCTTGCCGCCGGCGTCACCACCGGCCGGTCCGAGGTCGATCACCCAGTCCGCTGCGGCCACCACGTCCATCTCGTGTTCCACCACGATCACCGTGTTGCCGGCGTCGACCAGCCGGTGCAGCTGCGCCATGAGGAGTTCGACGTCGGCCGGGTGCAGGCCCGTGGTGGGCTCGTCCAGGAGGTAGAGCGAGTGGCCGCGCTGGGCGCGCTGCAGTTCGGTGGCGAGCTTGATGCGCTGGGCTTCGCCGCCGGAAAGCTCCGTGGCGGGCTGGCCGAGCCGCAGGTAGCCCAGGCCCACCTCGCGCAGGGTCTGCAGGCTGCGTGCGGCGGCGGGGACCTCGGCCAGGAATTCTGCGGCGGCGTTGACCGTCATGCCGAGGACTTCGGCGACGTTCTTGCCGCGGTAAGTCACCTCAAGGGTTTCCGGGTTATAGCGCGAGCCGTGGCATTCCGGGCAGGGGCCGTAGCTGCCGGGCAGGAACAGCAGTTCGACGGCGACGAAGCCCTCGCCCTGGCACGTCTCGCAGCGGCCGCCCGCGACGTTGAAGGAGAACCGGCCGGCGCCGAAGCCGCGCGCCCTCGCCTCGTCCGTCGCGGCGAACTCCTTGCGGACGGCGTCGAACAGCCCGGTGTAGGTGGCGAGGTTGGAGCGGGGGGTGCGGCCGATCGGTTTCTGGTCCACCTTAACGAGCCGGTCCACCCGGTCCAGCCCGGAGACCGGGCCAACGCTGAGCGGCTCGGCGGATTCGGCGGGTTCGGACTCCAAATCCTCCGGGGCAGCCACGGTGCCGCCTTCCGGATGCAGGTGGGCGCCGACCACTTCGGCGAGGACCTGGCTGACCAGGGTCGACTTGCCGGAGCCGGACACGCCGGTGACCGCGGTCAGGACGCCGAGGGGGAAGTCGGCGTCGAGCTCGCGCAGGTTATGGCGGCTGATGTCGCGCAGCTCCAGCCAGCCGGCAGCTTCCCGGCCGGCAGCTTCCCGGCGGGCGGCGCCCGCGGAAGAGCCGCCGTCGTCCGCTTTGCCGGAGCCGCCCGGTTTCCCTGACCCATCCGGGAACAGGAACGGCCGGGTGACGGACGCCTCCACTTCGGCGAGCCCGGCGACGGGGCCGCTGTAGAGCACCTCGCCGCCGCCTTCGCCGGCGCGCGGGCCGACGTCCACCAGCCAGTCGGCGCGGCGGACGATGTCCATGTTGTGCTCCACCACGAACACCGAGTTGCCGGAGGACTTGAGCTGGTCCAGGACGGCGAGGAGGGGCTCGGCGTCGGCCGGGTGCAGACCGGCGGACGGCTCGTCGAGTACATAGATGACGCCGAAGAGGCCGGAGCGCAGCTGGGTGGCGATCCGCAGGCGCTGCATCTCGCCGGGCGAGAGTGTGGGGGTGGACCGGCCCAGCGCGAGGTAGCCCAGGCCGAGATCCAGCAGCACGGTGACCCGCTGCAGCAGGTCCCGGGTGATGGCGACGGCCACTTCGTTGCCCTCGCCGGAGCTCTGCTTGCGCGAGGCGGTCCCGGCGGCCGTCAGCTCGGTGGTGGGGCGGATGATCTCCGCCAGTTCCGTCATGGGGACGCCATTGAGGTCCGCGATGGTGCGGCCCGCGAACGTCACCGCGAGGGCGGCCGGGGTCAGGCCGGCGCCGCCACAGACGGGGCACGGTCCTGTCTCCATAAAGCGCAGCACGCGGTCGCGCATCGTGGTGCTCTTGGAGTCGGCGAGGGTGTGCAGCACGTAGCTCTTCGCGCTCCAGAACCGGCCCTTGTACGGCTTCGCGACCCGGTCGCGTTGCGGCGTCACCTCCACCACGGGCTGTTCCCCGGTGAAGAGGATCCAGTCGCGGTCCTTTTTCGGCAGCTTACGCCAGGGAGTATCGACGTCGTAGCCCAGGTGGGTGAGAATGTCGCGCAGGTTCTTGCCCTGCCACGCGCCGGGCCACGCGGCGATCGCGCCGTCTCGGACGCTCAGCGACGTGTCCGGCACCAGGGAGGATTCGGTGACGGTATGCGCGATGCCCAACCCGTGGCATTCCGGGCAGGCGCCGGCGGCGGTGTTGGGGGAGAACGCGTCCGAATCCAGCGGCGCGGCGCCGTCCGGGTAGCTGCCCGCGCGGGAGAAGAGCATCCGCAGCGAATTGGACAACGTGGTGACCGTGCCCACCGTCGAGCGGGAGCTGGGCGTGCCGCGGCGCTGTTGAAGCGCGACGGCGGGCGGCAACCCCGTGATCATTTCCACCTTGGGGTTGTGGCCCTGCTGGATCAGCCGCCGGGCGTAGGGCGCCACGGACTCGAAGTACCGGCGCTGGGCCTCGGCGTAGATGGTGCCGAAGGCCAGGGAGGACTTGCCGGAACCGGACACTCCCGTGAACGCGACGATGGCGTCGCGGGGCACATCGACGTCCACGTTCCGCAGGTTGTTCTCGCGGGCGCCGCGCACGCGGACAAAGCCGTCCGCGGGACGGTCGGCGCTCAGCCCTGGAATGGCCGGGCCGGACAGATCGGAAGCATGCTGATCACTGTGCATCCAATCGACTCTATCCGGGTCTGCCGCCGGCGGGCATATCCTTACCGAATGGAAACTAACGACGGCGCCGCCGCCACCGAGGGCGCTGCACCGGACAGCCCAGCAACGGTCACCCCCGAGGTCCCCGCATTTGCCGAGGTTCCCGAGGAGGTTCACGGCCCGCTGCCGGTCGCGGAACTCCACCTGCACATCGAGGGAACCCTCGAGCCCGAACTGATCTTCGCCCTGGCCGAACGCAACGGCATCCAACTGCCGTATGCGGACCTGGACGAGCTGCGCTCCCGCTACGAGTTCACCGACCTGAAGTCGTTCCTGGACCTCTATTACGCCAACATGGCCGTGCTGCAGACCGAGCAGGACTTCGCCGACATGACCCGGGCCTACCTGTCCCGGGCAGCGCTCGCCGGCGTCCGGCACGCCGAAATCATGCTGGATCCGCAGGCGCACCTGTCCCGCGGGGTGGCCCTGGAGACCTGTGTTAACGGCGTCGCGTCGGTGCTGGCGAGCTCCCGCGAGGAGTTCGGGATCACCACCCTGCTGATCGCCGCGTTCCTGCGGGACCTGTCCGAGGACTCCGCGCTGGAGGTGCTGGACCGGCTGCTCGCCATGAACGCCCCGATCGCGGGCATCGGCCTCGACTCGGCCGAGGTGGGCAACCCGCCGGCCAAGTTCCAGCGGCTGTTTGCCCGGGCCAAGGACGCCGGGCTGCGCCGGATTGCGCACGCCGGCGAGGAGGGCCCGCCGTCGTACATCATCGATGCGCTGGACCTCCTGGACGTGGAGCGGATCGACCACGGCATCCGCTGCATGGAGGACCCCGAGCTCGTGGAACGGCTGGTGCACGAGCTCATGCCGCTGACCGTGTGCCCGCTGTCCAACGTCCGGCTCCGCGCCGTGGACACCCTGGAGGAGCACCCGCTGCCGGCCATGCTTGCAGCGGGCCTGAACGTGAGCGTGAATTCGGACGACCCGGCGTATTTCGGCGGGTACGTGGACGACAACTTCGCGCAGCTCAAGTCGGTGATTGGCCTGTCCGAGTTCGACTGCGTGCGGATGGCCGCGAACTCGATCCGGTCCTCCTTCGCGAGCGAGGAACGCAAGACGGAGCTGCTGGCCGAACTCGCCGCATCCGGACACTAACCCTCCAGTTGCCCTATCACTCCTGGTTGCCAAAACCGGCGGATGGGAACCATAACTGACAGGGCAACGGGGGTCAGGCCGACGGCGCGGGGCCGGCGAAGAGTCCGATCAGTCCGTCGATTTCCCAGCTTGCCGTGGCCGGGTGGCGGAAGTGCTGGTGGGGTTCAAGGGCATATCGGGTTCGCCGCCCGGCACGGACGCGGTGCAGGTATCCTGCATCTTCCAGGTCCTTGAGGATCTGCAGGGTTGAGCGTGGGGTGATGCCGACCCTCGCGGCGATATCGGTAATGCGGGCCTGCGGGTCTGCGGCCACCGACAGCAGGACGTGCCCGTGGTTCGTCAAGAAGGTCCACGGGGGGCGTGCGGGGGCCGGAGCCAACTGCGGCTCCGGGCCCTGATCAGGTCCTTGCGGGGAGGCCGTCATTTTTGTTCCTTACTGGCAATATCCGCCGCAGCTTCCGACGACGCCTCCGTGTCCTTGCGTTTGCGCCACAGGGGTTCGAGACCTGCGATCTCCTCGGGGGTGGCGGTTCCGAACGGAGGGTTCACGGGAGCTGTCGGAGGCTTGCGGCCCTGGCCGCGCGTGACCCAGAGGCTTGCACCGATGGACACCCCAAGGATAGTGGCAA
Organism: Pseudarthrobacter kochi; assembly: GCF_055412805.1. Taxonomy (NCBI): domain Bacteria; kingdom Bacillati; phylum Actinomycetota; class Actinomycetes; order Micrococcales; family Micrococcaceae; genus Pseudarthrobacter; species Pseudarthrobacter kochi. Next base: position 26,228 of record NZ_JBVAYV010000036.1, on the reverse strand, counting down.
TAACGGCCAGGGACGCCGGCGTGGGGATGTAGTAGATGTCGATTTTGAGGAGCATTTTGATGCCCACCCAGACCAGGACTAGCGCAAGTCCGATCTTGAGGTAAATGAAGCGGTGGATCAGGTCAGCGAGCAGGAAGTACATGGCGCGGAGCCCGAGGATGGCGAAGGCGTTGGCGGTGAAGACCAGGAACACCTCGTCGGTGACGGCAAAGATCGCCGGGATCGAGTCGACGGCGAAGATGATGTCGGTGACCTCGATGAGGACCAGGACAGCCAGCAGCGGGGTGGCCAGCACGGCGCCCTTCTTCCGGATCACGAAGCGCTGGCCGTGGAAGTCGTCCGTCATGGGCACGCGCCGGCGGAAGAGTTGCAGCACCCGGGACTTTTCCGGATCCAGGTGTTCGTTGCGGTGGCGGATCATGTTGTAGCCGGTGAGAAGAAGGAACGCCGCGAAGATATAGAGCACCCACCCGGCGCTCGCAATGATGGCGGAGCCCGCCGCGATAAAGATGCCGCGGAAGACCAGGGCGCCCAGGACCCCGAAAAACAGCACCCGATGCTGGTATTCGCGGGGGACGGCGAAATAGGTGAAGATGATCGCCCAGATGAACACGTTGTCCACCGCGAGGGATTTCTCGATCAGGTATCCGGCGAAGTATTGCTGGCCGAACTCAGCGCCGTAGATTTGCCAGACCAGGGCGCCGAAGCCGACGCCGAAGGCGACCCAGATACCGGACCACAGAGCGGCTTCACGGACACCGATGACGTGCGCCCGGCGGTGCGCGAACAAGTCGATGGCCAGCATCAGGACGATGAGAGCAAGAACGGCCAACCAGGCCCAAAAAGGAACATTCACGAGGGGACACCCGTTTCCAGTCAGTACCACCAACTGGAGGTCTTTCCCGGCCCCACAGGGCCTGTCCCGCCGGGCCGCTCAGGGTCGGCCGTACTGACGACGGGACATTTCAGGGGATACTCCCCTCCGTCCAATTAGTGAACCATACTTCACCTATTGCGACAAGGGGTGGCGGCCACTAGCCCTATCACTCCTGGTTGCCAAAACCGGGGGATGGGGACCAAAAGTGATAGGGCAAATGGGGGTGGGTCCGGCCGGCTGAGCCGGTTCACCCCCGACGGAGGATGCACCGGGCGGCCCCGCCCGGCAGAGTGCTCCTATGACGACGACTGGACAACGCCGGAGCGGCTGGCTGCGCCAGCTGATGCCAGGACTCGACGTCGCCGCCAAGTACCAGGGGAGCTGGTTCGGCAAGGATATCGTCGCCGGAATTGTGCTGGCGACGCTGCTGGTTCCCCAGGGCATGGCCTACGCGGAGCTGGCCGGGCTGCCCCCGATCACCGGGCTGTACACCACAGTTCTCTGCTTGCTCGCCTACGCAATTTTCGGTCCGTCCCGCATTCTGGTGCTGGGGCCGGACTCCTCGCTGGGTCCGATGATCGCCGCGACGGTGCTGCCGCTCGTCGCGTCCGACGGCGACCCGCAGAAGGCGGTCGCCCTCGCGTCGATGCTCGCTCTGATGGTCGGCGTCATCATGGTCCTCGCCTCTGTCGCCAAGCTCGGCTTCATCGCGGACCTCATCTCCAAACCGACCATGATCGGTTACATGAACGGCCTGGCGATCACCATCCTGGTCGGCCAGGTCCCGAAGCTGTTCGGTTTCTCGGTGAGCGGCGAAGGCTTCATCGGGGACCTCGTCGGCTTCATCCAGGGCGTCGTCAACGGCGAGGCGGTGGTCGCCGCGGCCGCCGTCGGCATCGCCGGGATCGCGTTGATCCTGGCGCTCCAACGGTGGCTGCCCAAGGTCCCCTCGGTGCTGGTCATGGTAGTGCTCGCGGGCACCCGGCGGCTCTGGCAGCAGCGTAAAACCGAGTTCAACCTCTCAATCGCGGCCTTCCTCGGGGTGACGTTGCTGGGGGTCCTGCCCGGCATCGGCATTGCGGTGGGGCTGTCCATTCTCAACATCTTCCGCCGGGCCTGGTGGCCCTACGAGACGGTGATCGGCCGGGTGCCCGGAGTCGAGGGGTTCCACGATGTGCACTTCCACCCCGACGCGAAACACCTGCCCGGCCTGGTGATCTACCGGTTCGACGGGCCGTTGTTCTTCGCCAGCGTCAGGCCGTTCCGCGAAAGCGTTCGAAAGCTGGCGCGCACCGAACCCAGGCCGCGGTGGATCGTGATCGCGGCCGAACCCATCACGGACGTGGACACCACTGCCTCGGATGTATTGCTTGAGCTGGACGTGGAGCTGAACGCGCAGGGCACCTCGCTCGTGTTCGCCGAGCTCAAGCACGGGGTCCGGATGAAAATCGAACGCTACGAACTGACCCGCCAAATCGACCCGCGCCACTTCTACTCCACCATTGACGCGGCCGTGGCCGCCTACATGGCCGAGACCGGGGCTGAATGGAGCGCCGGGGACTGACGCTCCCGGCCTTGCAGCCCCCCGGGCGCTACTTTGCGGTGCCTGCCCGCGCGAACATGCGCCGCAGGAGGGTGGCCGTGAGCCAGGTGACGGCGCTGCAGACCGCGACGCCCCAGGCGATGTCCGTCACGGCCACCACGGCGGGGAAGTCCTTGAGGACGGCGAGCGCGGTCAGGGCCCAGGTGGCGTAGGTGAAGAAGCCGAACAGGGCCGCTCCCGTCACCCGCTGGCGCATGCCGGCGTCGGGGTCGTTGGGCCGGATGCCGTAGTGCACGATCCCGACGACATAGATGCCGTAGAAGGCGACGGCGGCGGCGAGGTTGGCGCTGGGTGCCAGCAGCTCACCGATCTGGCTTCTGTACAGGTTGTTCGCCACCGTGCCGATCCAGAGGACGTCGACGGCGGCGAAGATCACGGCTGCGACCGCGTAGGAAAGCAGCCACCTCTTGACGTGGTTGTTCATGCCTGGCTCCTTTTGTCCGCGTAGAGGTTCTCGACGATGTGGCGGGCGCGTTCGGTGAAGTCGCCGCGCTTGAGTTTCATGGTGGGGGTCACGATGCCGCTGGCCTCGCTGAGGTCGGTGAGCAGCAGCACGAAGCGGCGCACCTGCTCGGACCGCGCGATCTTGGCGTTGGCGGCACTGACGGCCTGGCCGATCGCGGTGAGAAGCCGGGCGTCGTCGATCTGGACGGCGCCGCCGTCGTCCGGGATCCGCAGGCCGGCCAGATCGGCGATGCCCTCCCGCTCCGCCCACGCTGCGACGGATTCCGGGTCCAGCAGCACGAGCCCGCCGAGGAAGGGCTTGCCCTCGCCTACCATCACGGCGTGCGCCACGAGGGGGTCGCCCTCGACGTAGCCTTCCCAGATGGCGGGGGAGACGGTCTTGCCGCCCGCGGTGACGATGACGTCCTTGATCCTGCCCTGGAGGGTGAGACGCCCCAGTTCATCGAGCTCGCCGAGGTCGCCGGTGCGGAAAAAACCGTCCGCGAAGGCGTCCATGTTGTCGGCCGGCCTGCGGTAGCCGGCGAACACCCCGACGCCGCGGGCCAGCACCTCTCCCCGGTCCGAGATGCGCACGGTTGTTCCCGGCATCGGGACCCCCACCGTCCCGGCCCGAATCGACCCGGGCATGTTCCCGGTCAGCGGGGCGGTGGTCTCCGTCAGGCCGTAGCCCTCCACCACCGGCAGGCCCAGGCCACGGAAGAAGAGGGACAGCTCGGCGTCGAGTGCGGCGGCGCCGGACAGCAGGTAGTCGAGGCGCCCGCCCATCAGCGTCCGGAGCCGGGCGTAGAACAGGCGATCGAACAAGGCATGCTTCACCCGCAGGCCCAGCGCGGCCCTGGCCGCCGGGTCGTTGTCGTGGGCTTCGGCGAACCGGCCCCAGGCGACCGCGGTGGCCTGCGCTGACGCCCACACCCGTCCGAAGTGCTTCTTCGCCGCAGCGGCCGCGGCAGACGCCTGGATCTTCTGCAGCACCCGGGGGACCACCACCAGGAAGGTGGGCTTCAGGACGCCGAGAGCGGGCACCACGTCCCCGGGGTCTGACAGGTGCGCAATGCGCATGCCGTTGGCCAGACAGGTCAGCTGCAGTCCGCGGGCCAGCACATGGGCCATCGGCAGGAAGATGATGGTGTTGCCGCCCTCGCGGACCACGCCCGTGTAGGCGGCGGCCACGTTCAGGACCTGGCCCACGAAGTTGCCGTGGGTGATGAGCGCACCCTTGGGCGCGGCAGTGGTGCCGGAGGTGTAGACGATGGTTGCCACCGAGTCGAGATCGGCCAGCAGCCGGCGTTCCTCAACAGTGCCGTCGGAAATTTCGGCGCCGCGGGCCACGAGGTCGGCCACGTCAGCGCCCGACCTCTCGTCCATCGTCCAGACCCCCAGGCCCGGCGTCCCCGCCTGCGCGAACCCCTGCTCCAACAGGAGGGCATGCTCAGCGGTGCCAGCTATGGCGAGGCGCACGTCGGCATCGGCGAGGATCGCGGTCACCTGGGGTGCGGCCGACGTCTCGTAGATCGGGACGACGACGGCGCCGGCGAACCACGCTGCCATGTCGGCCAGCGCCCACTCGTACCGGGTGGGGGACATGATGGCGAGGGATTCGCCGGGACGAAGGCCGGCGGCGATGAGGCCCTTGGCCAGTGCACGGACCTCGTCGACGAACTGTCGGGTGGTCACCTGCCGCCACGGTTCCGTGATCGCGGCGTTCGCGGCACGTACTTCGAAGGCAATGTGGTCGGGGGAGGTGCGGAACCGCTGCAGAAGCAGCTCGGTCGCGTTGCGATGCCCGGACGCCTCAACCAGCAGCGGGGTGGTGAACTCTCTCATGGGGCGTCCTTCGTGGAAAGTGTGTGGAGGTGGTCGCGCATCAGGTGCTGGGCGACGTCGAGGAAGTCCGCGACGACGCTCTGCTGTGAGGCGGGCAGTGCCTGGATGTGCTCGTTGGTGGCGTTCACCAGGGGTTGCATCAGGGTGGTGATTTTACGGGCGGCCGCCGGAGTGGCGCTCACGTGGACCTGGCGCCGGTCGCCGGTGCCTCGGTGGCGTGCCACGTAACCGCGGGACACGAGCCGGCTGACGATCGCAGTGGTGGTTGCCGGGGTTGCGCCGAGCTCCGCGGCGAGTTTGCCAACCGTGACGGGGCCAAGCTGTGCCAGCACGGAGAGGGCACGGAAATCCGTGAGGTTCAGTTCCAGGTTGCGGGCCAGTTCCCGTTCTGTCTCGTTGGCGAGGGTGAACATGCCCTGCAGTGTGAATGCGGCCGGGTGGAAAGAGGCTGTGCTCATGGCCCACCTACTTGCGTTTGCATGTATCAAGGATACTGAATAATGTTTGATCATCAAACAGGATTGAATAATAGGCAGCCTAGCGGAAAGGGCTCCTGGCGTTTGCCGTAATCCAGTCCGGCTTATGAAGGGAACCCTGATGAAGGACACAGACCGCAGGTCGCTCATTGCCATCCCCGTTGTCGTATTGATCGGGGTGCTCATCGCCGTGGCCGGCAGCCAGGGCGGGGCCACCCTGGGCGGGATCCCCGTCTTCGCGATGGCGGTCGGGGCAGCGTTCCTCATTCAGTGGCTGGTGTTCATCCCCTCCTTCAGGGCCCAGACCGAGAAGTTCTACGACCTGACCGGCACCGTCACCTACACCGCCATCACACTGCTGCTCATCCTGCTCACCCCCGGAGTCGACGCGCGGGCCCTGCTGCTGGCCGCCATGGTCCTCGCATGGACCCTGAGGCTGGGGACGTTCCTGTTCCGTCGCATCAGCAAGGCCGGCAAGGACGACCGCTTCGATGAGATCAAGCCGTCCTTCGTGAGGTTCCTGAACGCATGGACCATCCAGGGACTCTGGGTTGTCTTCACCGCGGCCGCGGCGTGGGTGGCCATCACCTCCGCGACCAGGGTCGCGCTCGACTGGTTCGCGCTGATCGGCTTCCTCGTATGGGCCGTCGGGTTCGGATTCGAGATCGTGGCCGACCAGCAGAAGAGCCGCTTCAACGCCGACCCGGCCAACAAGGGCAGGTTCATCTCCACCGGGCTCTGGGCGAAGTCCCGCCACCCGAACTACTTCGGTGAGATTCTGCTCTGGATCGGCATCGCGATCATCGCCCTGCCCGCGCTGGAGGGGTGGCAGTGGGTTGCGCTGATCTCCCCGGTGTTTGTCACCCTCCTGCTCACGAAAGTCAGCGGCGTGCCGCTTCTTGAGAAGAAGTCCGACACAAAGTGGGGCGGCCAGGCTGATTACGAGGCGTACAAGAAGAACACTCCCGTCCTCATCCCCAAGTTCTAGCAGTCCCAGCCCGCGCCGCCGCAGGGCCGAGGATTCCGGCCGGAAAACCTACTCGTGTGTACGCAGCCCTAGTCCCCTCGCGCCCGGCGCCATGGGGTGTAATAGTGGGTCACGACACACAGAGTTAACCGATACCGACTCGCGGAAACTCGACGATCCTTGGCAAAATGCAGGTGGATCAATTGCTTCTAGAGGAGACCCATGGGCGCGAACACTGCCGAAAACACCACCCGCCGACTGAAGGCCGTACTGGATGTCCTTGCCGAGGGCGTGTGGACGGATGAGAAACTGAACGCCGGAGCGGTGCTGGGCGAGGCAATCGCACGCGTTCCGCTGAACGAGTTTGAGCGTGAGCTGCTCAGCGGCGGGATTCCCCGCGGCCACAAGACGCTGACTACCGCCACCGCGAAGCTGGTCAAGGCCGGCTGGCTGGTCAAGGGCCGTTCCGGCTGGACCATCACCGAGGACGGCCAGCGCGCCACCGTCGCGTTCGCTGACCCCGCCGCGTTCGCCGCAGCGCTCGACGCCGGAACTCCCGTTCCCGCCGACACCCCCCTGCCGTCGGCGCCCGTCGGCAAGCCAGCCGCGAAGGCGGCCCCGAAGGCTGCCAAGGTTGCCGAAAAGGTTGCGGGCAAGGCTGCCAAGCTGGTCGAAGAGGCCGTTGCCCCTGTCGCCAAGGCGGTCCGCAAGCGCAAAGCCCCGGCCGCCAAGGCCCCGGCGGCTTCCCCGGCCGCTGAGTCCCTGGCCTCCGCCACCGCAGCCCCCGCCACCAGCGTCGAGACCATCGAGCAGCCGGACGCCGTTGCCGTTGTGGGCGACTTCAACATCCTGCTGGGCGCCCCGGCCAACTGGGCCCCGCAGTACGACGAATCCCAGATGGAACTGGACCTCGTCGATCAGCTCTGGAAGCTCGCGGCGGACCTCCCAGCCGGTTCCTACAGCTTCAAGATCGCGCTGAACCGCGCCTGGGACGAGAACTTCGGGGCCTTTGGTGCGTTCGACGGCGCCAACCACGAGGTGCACCACTCCGGCGGCCAGCTGGTCATCCACTACGACCACCGGACCCACGACATCGTCCTGCCGTAGCTGGCGACGCGCATTCTTCCTGCCGCCGCGCAAAAGACTCCTCGACGCCCGAATCCTGGTAGCGAGGGGTCTTTTGCGCGTCGCGGGTGGTTTTGCGCGTCCCGAACTGGCCCTGCCCGGCAAGTCCAGACCGGCCTAGCATTGGATCATGGAAGCCGTCGAGGTTGCCGGGCTGCGGATCGCGTACCAGCGGGTAGGCCAGGGACCGCCGCTGGTCCTGTTCCACGGGGCCGGGGATGACAGCCGGAGTTGGCGTCAACAGCTGGAGGGCCTCTCGGACGACTTCACAGTGTTCGCCTGGGACGCTCCGGGGTGCGGCCAGTCCGATGACCCCGCCCCGGATTTATCTGCCGGGGAGCTTGGGGCCATCACCGCCGGATTCCTGCGCGCGGCCGTTCCTGCGAAGCCGCACCTTGTGGGCCTGTCGTGGGGTTCCCTGGTTGTCCTGGAGCTGTACCGCGGGTACCCGGAGATACCGGCGTCCCTGATTTTGGCGTCAGCCTATGCCGGCTGGGCGGGATCCCTGCCGCCCGAGGAGGTGGAACGGCGCTACGCCCAGGTGCTGGCCGAGATCGATCAGCCTCCGGAGACGATCATCAACGCGTGGCTGCCGACACTTTTCACCGACAAGGCCGATCCCGCCGTGGTGGCCGAGGCCACCAGGATCATGGCAGACGTGCGCCCGGCAGGAATGCGGGCCCTGCTCTCCGCCAGCGGCCGGGCCGACTACCGGCCCGTACTGCCCACCATCGCCATTCCGACACTCCTGCTGTACGGCGCGGACGATCAACGCTCCCCACTGAACGTCGCCCACGAGCTCCATCGCCAGATTCCGGGTTCAAAACTTGCGGTGATTCCCGACGTCGGACACCTGGCTCCGATGGAGGCGCCCGCCGCCTTCAACACGGAAGTGCGGAACTTCCTGCACGGCCTGAGCCGGGCCGCCGGCCGGGCGACCCTGGAACTGCGACCCTGGAACTGCCCTAGAACCGTGTGGGGTCCGGGCGCGGCGGGACCGGGCCGGGGTCGGGAATCGGCAGCGGCCCCGGTGCGGGGAACGGGCCGGGTGTTGGTGCAGGGCCAGGTTCCGGAATCGGCGGCGGCGGCGGGACCGGACCCGGCTCCGGCGGGAACGGGTCGCCGGGCTGGGGCTCGGGGGTGGTGGGGCCGGGCTCCGGCGGAAACGGCTCAGGTTCGTGCGGCGGTGGAATGGTCATGCCAGGCTCCCTCACTCGTTGTGGATGGTGCGTGGTGCGCCGGACTGCTCCGGATTACTGATCTGTCCGCGATGCCCCGGCGCGGAAGGCCCCCCGCTCCCACGGCCGCAGATACAACCGGTGCGCCGAAGCCCCGGCGGGCAACACCGACGCGGACTCGCCGACGTCTGATTATTGAACAGTTCCCGCAGGCAGGGAAGACCCCGCCGGCGCTATGTGCACGGCGCCAGGCCGGCGGCCGCCCAGGACGGCGCCCCAGCCCGGACATGACTAGTTCTGCGCGGCGATGCTCTTGTCCCGGTCCTCGAACACTTCCTTGCCGGGGCCCGTGAACGCCTTGGAGCGCTCGATCGCCTCGATCGATCCGGTGAACAGCTGGGAGTCGTGCGGATCGGCTGGGTGCCTGCTGTGTTCGTCCGCGGCGGAGACCTTGCCCGGCTGCTTCGCGCCAGCGCCGGAGGTTGCGCTACCGGTTGTCGTGGAGCTGCTGGAGCTCTCCGGGCCGGAGGAAGCAGCGGAACCGGCGGTGCCGGGCGTGCCGGACCCCAGCGAAACGGTGCCGAGGGATTCGAGCCGGACGTGGGGGAGCGCGGTCGGGTGTTCCTGCTGCAGGAACAGCACCAGCTCTTCGCGGATCAGGCAGCGCAGGTCAAAGAGGGTGGCGCTGTCGGCGGCGCTGACCAGGATGCGGACCCGGACGAAGCCGGCGGTCGCGTCGGTGATCTGCAGGATGCCCACGCGCTTGTCCCAGAGCTCGGTGGTTGCCAGGACCCTCTTGAGCTCGGCGCGCATGTCCTCGACCGGGGCGCGCCAGTCGAGGTCGAACTCCACGGTGCCCATGACCTCGGACTGCCGCCGGGTCCAGTTCTCGAACGGGGTGGTGGTGAAGTAGGTCGAGGGCAGGATCATCCGCCGGTCGTCCCAGATGTGGACCACCACGTAGGTCAGGGTGATCTCCTCGATACGGCCCCATTCCTTCTGCACCACCACGACGTCGTCGACCCGGATCGCGTCGGTGAAGGCGAGCTGGATGCCGGCGAAGACATTGACCAGCGAGGTCTGCGCGGCAAGACCCGCGACGATCGAAATCACGCCGGCGGAGGCCAGCAGCCCGGCGCCAAGGGCCTGGATCGCGGGGAACGTCAGCATGGCGATGCCCAGGGCCACGATGACAATCAGGGCGACGCCGATCCGCCGGGCGAGGATGACCTGGGTGCGGAGCCTGCGGGCGCGGCGGTTGTCCGCCACGTCCACCCGGTAGCGGGTGAGCACCATGGTCTCGATGATGAGGATGACGGCGATGGCCAGCCACGCGAGGGAGCCGATGAGCGCGATCTGCAGCGCGTGGTCCACATTGCGGCGCCATTCGGCGTCGTCCGTGGTCAGGCCCAGGGCGATCCGGACGGCAATCAGGCAGAGCGCAAAGCGCAACGGCAGGCGCGCCACCCGGGAGGTCTCGCGGAGGGCGGGCTGGTTGCGGTTGAGCCGGAGCACAACCCGGCGCACCAGCCAGGAGGCGAGGAGCCCGGCGGCCACGGCGAGAGCCACTGCGAGGATGGGGACCAGAAAGGGCATGGCGGGATCAAGGACGTCTTGCATTACTTAAGCTCTAGCAAGCTTCCGCGGCCAATAGAAATCTGCAGGGGACATCGTGGGAAGCATCACGGCCGGCGCTCGGGGACCCCGACCCTGACGGACGGGGCGCCAAGGGTCCTAAGGCCCTAGCTTCCGCGCGGAATCCCCCGAGAATTGTCCAACCACTTTGTTTTCCCAGGGGGAGGGTGCCATGCGCCGGGCCGCGTCAATCGCCACAACACTTTCCGCTTTCTGCGCTGCTTCGGTTCTCGCAGCGTGCGGGTCACCGGCGGCAGCCCCCGCCACCCGTTCACCGCCCACGGCGACGGCCAGCCCCTCGCCCAGCACGGCCACCTCGCCCGCCGTCACGGTACCGGCGGGCTGGAAGACGTTCACGACGTCGGACGGCACGCTTGCGTTCGACTACCCGGAGTCGTGGACCATCAAGGACCCGGCCGATGAACCTGCTGAGGGCGGTATCGCGGTGGACCTGGTGAGTGACTACGGCAAGACCATGGCCAGCCTGCGGACCAACATGGTCGCGGGCGCCGAGTGCCCGGAAGAGTTCCCCTTCATGATGTACGACTCCGAGCCCGTCCCGGCGCTGGCCCAGGGCGGAGTCACCCCGCGGTTCGTCTACGAGGGCCGGAGCGACCCGGCCTCGAGCGACCCGGCGGAGTCCCTCACCCTGGCCTACGGCATCACCTCCGCGCCGGAGCCCAACGGGGATACCGCCTGCCCGATTTCCCACTTCTTCACCTGGCCGCCCAGCGGCGCCATATTCGGCGGCGCCTATAACCCGTTCGACACCACCCCGGGAGGTCCCACGCACGTTGACACCCCCGAGGTTTACAAGGACACCACCGAATACAAGTACGTCAAACAGGCGATCACGTCCCTGCGGCCCGCCGGAAAGCAATGACGTGAGGAGGCCGGCGGGTTCACCCGGCGCCACCCGGTGCGCTGCGGTGGGCGGCGCCCTCAGTTCGGTCCTGCTGCTGGCGTCCTGCGGTTTGTCGCCGCCGCCGGCCGGCGCTTCCGCGTCGGAGGGCCAGACCCAGGGCAGCACGACGGCGGCTGCGTCCCCGTCCGCCACCACGCCGCCACGCCGCCCGGTTCACCGGCGTCTCAAGGGCCGGCGTCGGGCTGGAAGACGTTCACGACGACGAACGGGGGACTGTCGTTCGACTATCCCGCCGGCTGGACGGTCAAAGACCCCGTACGAGGTCTAAGATTCCGCTCCGGTGGTCGCGCTCGCCGAGGGCGGGGGCGGCGACGGCGGGGTGCCCCGCTACGCGTTCGAGTCCCGGGGCGGGGACACTGACGCCGTGGCCACGCAGACAACCATCGCCGCCGGGATCCAGGCCGCCTGACTCTTTGGCGCCGTCATACGTGACAGCCTCGGTCTGCACCTTCCCGGCCGCGAGCGCGGACAGCTGCGGTGAACCGATATGACGGTCGACGGCGTGCGCCAGCATGGCCTGCGCGACGGCGGCATACTTGCCGTTCTCGAACAGGCCTTTGTCCGCGCCGTAGTCGGTTCGTCCAGGATCAGCAGCTCGGGATTGTACATGATGGTGACACCGAGCTGGACCTTTTGCTGCTGCCCGCTGGAGAGCTTGTCCAGCACGGCGGAGGCCCGGTCCGCGAGCGCCACCCGGTCCAGGTACTCGAGCGACCATTGCCTGGCGTTGCGCCGCTCCATCCCTTTGAGCCGGCCGAAGTAGGGGCGGTGTCGATGACCTTTTCCTTCTTGTAGAGCCCGCGCTCTTCGGGAAGGTAGCCCAGCCGGTCGCCGTGCTCGGGCTTGAAGTCCCGGCCGTTGATGTGGAGGATGCCGGCGGTGGGTTCGTAGATGCCCAGCAGGGCCCGGATGGTGGTGGTCTTGCCGGAGCCGTTGCTCCCGAGGAAACCGAACGTCTCGCCGGCGTGCACGTCAAAGGAGAGGTCGCGGACCACGGTGGTGTCGCCGAAGTCCATCCGGAAGCCGCTGATGTGGACTCGTGCTTCGTCCATTGCGGCTCCCGATGGTGCCGGGCTGCCCGCCCGGGGTGTTGCTGCTTCGCCGCCTAGACGGCGGGGATATGCCGGTGCCGGCGGTGCGCCGGTTTCGGCAGGCCTGCCCTGGTGGTGCCTGTGCCGCCCCAGGCGTTGGAGCGGGCTTCCTTGATCAGGCCTGTGCCGGCGCATTCGCGGACTGCCATGATGCCGTCCGCTGCCGAGCGTTTGTCCTTAAATGCCTTGGATATCGCCAAGACCGTACCGTCGGCGCCGAGGAGCCGGAAACGGACGTTTGCCTCAGAGTCCGTGAAGATTTCGAATTGTCCTGCCATCGTGTTGTCCTTTCGGGCGATGCAGACCGCGGGAGGGTGAGGCACATCCATGTGCCATGCCGTTTTCTCGACACGTCCCCGCAGTGCACCTGACCATCGTTCCTGCCGGGGCGGGGGAAAGTAAGGGGCAAAGGTCCCTATGTGGACAGTGCACTGTTCCTCTGGCGGCGGCCGCAGCGGTGGGCGCTACATTGGGAGCATGGCTGAGCTTCCGAGGGGTGATTCCGGCGAGTGGGTCCGGCTGACGGCGCGGGTGGACGGCGTGGTGCAGGCGGTCGGGTTCCGCTATTGGACGGTGCGCAAGGCCGACGAGCTCGGATTGACCGGCACGGTCAGGAACAACGACGACGGCACGGTGCGCATCACGGCGGAGGGTCCGCAGTCTGTGGTGCTGGAGTTCCGGCGCTGGCTGCGCTCGCCGGAGGCGCCGGGCCGGGTGGAGAACGTGGAGGAAGCGATCTCCCGGGCCACGGGGGCGTTCAGTAATTTCCGGGTGGTGTACTGAGCGTGAGCAGGCCGTGGCCCAGGACTGCTGTGCGGGACAGCGTCCGGTAGCCCTCGCGGTCGAACAGCACGGTGAGGAGGTCGCCGTCGTGCCCCATGACCAGGCCGGGACCCCAGAGGGCATGCTCCACGCGGGAGTTCAGCGGGAACGCCTCAGCGCCGCCGCCGGCAGCACCAACGGCAGAACCGGCGGCAGTCCCGCCGTCGTGCTGGCCATGGTGCTCCGGCAGCAGCGCGGTGCCGTCGGCGCAGGTGTCGCAGTTCCCGCAGGGCCCGGGCAGGTCCTCGCCGAAGTAGCCGAGCAGGAACTGGCGGCGGCAGCGGTGCGTTTCGGCGTAGCTGCGGATCATGGCGATGCGGGACTTGTCCACGCGCTCGCGGGCCTTGGCGAGTTCGACGGCGCGTTCCACCACCTGGGCGGGGTCCGCCACCGGGTCGAGCGCCACGTCGAACCGGCCGCCGTCGTGGGGTGCCGTGACGGCGCCGGTTTCCTGCAGCAGGTTCAGCAGGCCCGTGATCCGCCGGGCAGGGAAAGCGGTCCATTCGGCCAGCGTCTGGGGCGGGAGCGGCCGGCCCGCCTCGCGCAGCACGGTGAGGACCGCCAGCAGGGCGGCCTCGTCCGGGGGGTGGGTGGCGAAGTAGCGCCGCAGCCCGAGGTCCTCGGAGCGGTAGTGCAAGATGGCGACGGCGGGCTGCCCGTCCCGTCCGGCGCGGCCGATCTGCTGGTAGTAGCTGTCGAGGGATTCGGGGACGTCCGCGTGGAGGACGAACCGGACATCCGGCTTGTCGATCCCCATGCCGAACGCGGTGGTCGCCACCACCGCGTCCAGGCCGCCGTCGAGGAACTGCTGGTGGACCAGCTCCCGCTCGGTGGGCGTGCGGCCCGCGTGATAGGCCGCGGCGCGGAGGCCGTTCCGGGCCAGCCGTGCGGCGTACCTCTCGGTGTCCTTCCGCTTGGCGGCGTAGACCAGCCCGGGTCCGCCCCTCCCCGAGACCTGCCCGGTGACCAGCGCGGTGACCTGCTCCACCACCGCCCGGCGCTTCTCCTTGTCCTCATGGTGGCGGAGAACCTCCAGCCGGATGTTGGGCCGGTCGAAACCATGGACCAGGACCAGGGGGTCGGCCATGCCGAGCCGGGCCAGGATCTCCTCACGCACCGGCGGAGAAGCGGTGGCGGTCAGCGCGGCGGTGGTCGGGTTGCCCAGGCGCTCGCGGACCTCGCCGAGCCGGAGGTAGTCGGGCCGGAAATCGTGGCCCCAGGAGGACACGCAGTGGGCCTCGTCCACCACGAATAGGGCGATGTTGAGCGCCGCGATGCGTTCCACCGTGCTGGGCTTGGCCAACTGCTCCGGGGCGAGGAACAGGAAGGCCGCCTCGCCGCTTTCCACCGCCCGCCACGCGCGCTCCTGCTCCGCGGCGCTGTGTGAGGAGTTGACCGCGACGGCGCCGCCCGGCCCCGCCGCTTCCCGCAGCCCGTCCAGCTGGTCCTCCTGCAGGGAAATCAGCGGGGAGACGACGACGGTGGGCCGCTGCTGCTGCTGGCGGTGCAGCAGGAGGGCGGGGACCTGGTAGATGGCCGACTTCCCGTAGCCGGTGGGCATCACGGCGAGGACGTCCCGGCCGGCAGCCAGTGCGCGCATCCCCGTCAGCTGGCCCTGGCGGAGGTGCGGCAGGCCAAAGGTGCGTTCAGCGAGGTGGCGGAGGCCGGCGTCGCCGGTCACGGTCATGGTGCAGCTCCGTTGCGGCAGGTGGGGGTGAGGCGGGGCGGGCGGGCGGGACGGGTGCGTTGATTTCAGGGTAGCCGTGGCCGGGGCAAAGGACCCTCGGCAGCGGGCGGGTTTCTGAGTAGGGTGGCCCCATGCAGAAGATATCGCTCGATGCCCTTGCCCGTCAGCAGCTTGCGGCGGCGGTGGCGGCACCCAGCGGACGTGCTGCGGACACTGCGTTTGGCGGGCATGAGAAGACCCTCCGCCAGACGGTGATGGCGTTCCGGGCCGGGACCCAGCTCAGTGAACACCAGAATCCCGGCGAAGCCACCGTCTTTGTGCTCCGCGGGTGCGTCCGGCTCCGCTCCGGCAACGAATCCTGGCAGGGCAAGACCGGTGACCTGCTGATCGTGCCGGACGGGCTGCACAGCCTGGAAGCGGAAGAGGACTCGGCGATCCTGATGACCGTCGCGAAGATCAAGACCTGACAGCCCCGCCCCAGGCGGGAAGCCAGGGAGACCTGTCAGGGGGGACCGGCCGGGGCATTCGACCCGGGGCCGCACCGTGGATGTCGGGGTTTTGGCCCGGGACGCGGTGGCGCGAGGAGCCGATCTGCTCGGCGTCGCCGGTGGCGGCGGAACCCAGGCGCTCGTGGCCGGCATCGCGGCCGAGCACAACCTGCCGTTCCTGGTCATCCGTGCCGGCACCCGTAACCACTTCGCCCTGGATCTCGGCCTGGACCGGGAGGACCCCGCCCGCTGCCTCGACGCCCTCCGCGACGGGGTGGACGGCGAGGCGCTGCATCGGGCCGCGGCGCACGTCGCGGCCTGAGCTGCGGAATTACTGGTTGTGCCGCGCCCACAGCTGCAGCCAGACGAGCAGCCGCGTCTCGGGATCGTCCAGGTCGATGCCGAAAAGTGGTTCCACCCGGGACAACCGGTAGCGGACCGTGTTGACGTGCACGTCCAGGGACTTCGCGGTCTCGATCGCGTTGCCTCCGCAGCTCAGGTAGGCGTAAATCGTCGCTTCAAAAGACTTCTGATGCTGTTCGTCGTGCCCGGCGATCCTGAGCGCATGGGTTCCGGGCAGCTGACCGGACGTCGTCAACGAAGCGACCATCTGGCGCAGCTGCAGACGTGAGCCGAGGGAGTCGTCGTCGGCCACAACGTCGTCGGAGTCGGCAGGTATCCGCCCCTCGGCGACGCCGCGCACCAGCTCGGACAGGACCAGCTCGGCATTGACCCGGGACTCCTCGAGCCGTTCGATCGCGGCCGCCACGCCCAGGGCGGCCAGGACCGGACGTCCGAGCAGCCGCCGCGCATTCTGCACAATTTTCAGGACCGCGGTGCGTTGAAATTGCCGGGAAGACTCCGTGGTTTGTGGCAGGACGATGTAGACGATGTTGTCCGAGAAACCACAGACGGCGGAGGGCAGCCGGATGGCGCAGGCGGTCCTGACGGTGTCGAACAGCCGGAGCCGGGATTGCAGGGTTTCGGACGCTACGGCGTCCGCCGGCCAGACACTGACGGCGGCCACCCGGACAGAAGACGCCGAGATCCCCAGCCGGATGGCCGCCAGCTCGGCGCGTTGCGGCTCGAACAGCAATGGCTGGACCAAATCGATCTGGCGGGTCAGGTTTGAGACGTAGGTGGTGCGCTTGTGCAGGATATGGAGCGCCGCAACATTGGCGGCTTCACGCAGGATCCGGTCCGCGTCCTCATTGTGGTCCTCCGCCCGTTCGAGGAGCCACAGCGAGCCCAGGACGGAGCCGCCGGCGCGGATGGAAATGGCCGTCCGCCGGAGCAGGGGATCCGCCGTCGCCACATTCAAGGCTTCGGTGGCGGCATGGACGCGGCGGTAGTCCTTGTCGGTTTCGACGGAATGCGGAACATGCAGCCGCAGGATGGAACTCCTGCGCGTCTCATCAATGGGCTGGTCCGGGAGCGTCGAATACGCCAGGATTGTCTGGTCCGGATCGGCGATCGCGATGGCGCCGCCCGCCTGGGCCGCAACCGTGTTGGCCAGGTCGAACAGGTCACCAGGGCGGATGTCCACCAGCGTGCGGCCCGATTGCCGGTGCGGCACCACAGCGGCGTTCATGATCTCCGCCAGTTGGTTCCACGGCACCGCGTCGGAGGCCCGGAAAAGCGCCATCCCCGTGTCCCGTGCCGCCGCCCGCAAAGCGGCATCGGAGGTGCCGTTGGATTTGTAGACAATGGCCACGTACCCGGCATCCCTGAGCTCCCGGATCTTTACCCCAAGACGCTTCCCCGACAGGGACAAACCGATGGCCAGCGCAACGGCACCGGGGTACCTGGCGGGACGGGCCATCGAGTCATAGAGAACAGCGCCCGCCACGATCTGCTGATCATCGGCCGGCATTTCGACGAGGCTGACAACTTCCGAGCCTGCCGAGCGGGCGACGTCCGCCAGGGTGGGCAGCGGGTGCCTCTCCGCGGCCGGAGCCGCAGTCACGGTTTCATCCCGGATGGTGCTTGGTAGTTGTTACTAATCATGGGCCCCTCAATTTGTCGCATTCTCCATAGTGGAGCGGCCATTCGCTTTCTACGCTGAACCATAGCGCACGACAGCACCAGGAAAGGCCCTCATTGAAAATCAGCGACGCCAGGCAGCTCATCCACGTGAAGGCGCCCGTCCTATCACGCCGGCGCCGCGTCCTGGCGAACGCCTACAACGTCGAGGAATACCGGAAATCGGCTCAGAAAGTCCTGCCGGCCGGGATCTTCGACTACCTGGACGGTGGTTCCGAAGACGAGGTGACGCTGCGGCGCAACCGGGCCGTCTTCGACTCGTGGGCGCTGATGCCAAGTTGGGGACCGGTATCCGGACCCGATACCAGCACCACATTGCTTGGGAAAGTCAGTGCCCTGCCCCTGACGTTGACCCCCACCGGCGCAACCCGCCTGTTTCATCCTGACGGCGAGCTGGCCGTCGCCGCGGCCGCCGACCGGAAACGCATCCCCTACGGGCTGGCGGGGCTCAGCACTGTGCCGATGGAATCGATCGCGGAAAGCCACCCGGACCTCGACCGCTGGTTCAACTTCGGACTGACCTCCGACGCCAAGGCCTTGAAGGACAAACTGGAGCGCTGCGAAGCCGCCGGGTTCAACACGCTGATTGTCGGCGTCGACACGCGGGCACTGGGCTCCCGGGAACGGGACCTCCACAACGGCTTCACCGCCCCGCCCGCGCTGACGCTGTCAACCATCGCGGACATCGCCCGGCGGCCTTCCTGGTGGATCAACTTCCTGAAATCGGACGGCATCAGTTTCCCGAACCTCGATCCGCGCAGTCCCGCGGCCACCACGGTGGTCACCCCCTCCATGTGGCAGCACATCCTTGGCCACTCGGATGCCACCAGCGGGTGGAAGGAACTCGTTGCCTTGCGGCAGGCCTGGCACGGCAAGATCGTCCTCAAGGGCTGCGTCAACCCGGCCGACGTCGCGAAGGCTTCCGCGATCGGCCTGGATGCCGTCCAGTTGAGCAACCACGGCGGCCGCCAGCTGGACCACATGCTGAGCCCCATGGACGTCCTGCAGGAATCCCGGCAGCGGGTGGGCGACTCCATCGAAATCTATGTGGACTCCGGCGTCCGCCGGGGGAGCGATGTCCTCAAGGCGCTGGCGCTCGGCGCCGACGCCTGTTCGATCGGCAGGGCCTACCTGTACGGATTGGTGGCGGCGGGCTCCCCGGGCGTGGGGCGCATCATTGAGATCTTCGCGGACGAACTCCGGCGTACGATGACGTTAGTAGGCGTTTCCAGCATTTCCGAGTTGAAAGCTCGAGGCGGGGAAATTCTTCGGGACATTCGTCATTCCGGAGAAATCCTCGAAACAACAGCGTCAGGCACCACGCACTAACGAGTTCTGAACATGCAGGCACACAGTGCCCTCCTCCCGCACTCTTGCGGGAATCTGGAGAATCTCTGAACACAAAAGGAAACCATGCGCACCCGATACGTTCTCCCCGTCCTCACCATAGCCACCGCGCTCGCGCTCTCCGGCTGCGTCGACAACAGCCAGCCGGCCGCCACCGGCGGGGCCTCCGGAACCGCTGACGCCGTCGTCGTGAAGAAGAACGACTCCATTGCCGCGATGCTCCCGGAGAAGATCAAGAGCGCCGGGGTGCTCAACGTCGGAATGGCCAACAACTACCCGCCCAACGAGTTCAAGGACGACAACGGTGCCCCGGCCGGCTGGTCAGTGGACCTCACCAACGCCCTGGGCCAGGTGATGGGCCTGAAGGTCAACTTCGACATCGGCACCTTCGACAACATCCTTCCCGCCGTGCGTGCAGGAAAGGACGACATGGGCATGTCCTCCTTTACGGACACGCTGGAACGCGAAAAGCAGGTCGACTTCGTCAACTATTACTCGGCCGGGATCCAGTGGGCCGCCCCCAAGGGCAAGACCGTTGACCCCGGCAACGCCTGCGGGCTGAAGGTCGCCGTCCAGGCCACCACCTATGAGGACACCCACGAAGTGCCCGCCAAGTCGAAGGCCTGCACAGACGCGGGCAAGCCGGCCATCACCATCTTCAAGTACGACGCGCAGGACCAGGCGACCAACGCCCTCGTGGTGGGACAGGTCGACGCCATGAGCGCCGATTCACCCGTCACCCTCTATGCGATCTCCAAGACCAAGGACAAGCTGCAGACAGCCGGCAACGCCTTCGAAGTGGCACCGTATGGCATCCCCGTGGCCCAGGGCAGCGAATTCACGCCCGTCCTGCAGAAGGCCCTCCAGTCGCTGATCGACGACGGTACCTACAACAAGATCCTGTCCAAGTGGGGAGTGGAAGCCGGCGGAGTCAAGACGGCAGACCTCAACGTGGCAGCCAAAGGGTGATAGCGCATGAGCGAGCCGGAATCAGACCGGATGATTGAGGCGGAACCCGCCCGGCCCGGGGAGTCCGGCAGGACGCCCCGGGCCCGCAGGGGACGGGACGACGACGGCGCGCCGCCGGAAGCGATCGTCGCCATCCCGTTGCGCCACCCGTGGCGGAACGTGGTGGCAGTGCTCCTGGTCCTCGGGCTGGCGGTCTTTGTGCTGGACGCCGCCCAGCGCCCGGACTATGGCTGGCCGGACGTGGGCAAATACATCTTCGACCGCCGGATCAGCCAGGCAGCGTGGGTGACGTTGTGGCTGACCATCTATGCGATGATCGGCGCGATCGTCATCGGCCTGCTGCTGGCCATCATGCGCCTCTCCCCGAACCCAGTGCTGAAGAGCATCGCCTGGCTGTACATCTGGATCTTCCGCGGAACCCCGGTCTACGTGCAACTGGTCTTCTGGGGCATCGTGTCCTTGATCTATCCGGTGTTCACGCTGGGTATCCCCTTTACGGAGCCGTGGGTCACCATCCCGAATGAGGTCTTCACCAACCTCTTCATCACCGCCGTGATCGGGCTGGCCCTTAACGAGGCCGCCTACATGTCCGAGATCGTGCGGGCAGGCCTGCTGTCCGTGGACGAGGGCCAGGCAGAAGCCTCGACGGCACTGGCGATGTCCTGGGGGCAGACGATGCGGTTCGTGGTGGTTCCCCAGGCAATGAAGATCATCATTCCGCCGACCGGCAACGAGGTGATCTCGATGCTCAAGACCACCTCCCTGGTGGCGGCGATCCCGTTGAGCATTGACCTCTATGGTGTGTCCCGCGGTATTTCGGCCGTGACGTTCACTCCGGTGCCGCTGTTGCTGGTGGCATCACTCTGGTACCTGCTCTTCACCTCCGTCCTGATGGTGGGCCAGCACTTCATTGAAAAGCGGTTCTCCCGCGGAACCGGACGGGTCAAGACGGGCAAGGAACCGGCGACGCCGGAAACGGCAACGACGGCGGGTCCCGGCGAACCCGGCGGACCGCTCGGCACTGACTTTGGAGGAAAAGGATGACGGACGCGCCGATGGTGCTCGCGGAGCGGGTCTCCAAGAATTTCGGTTCCAACAAGGTGTTGCGCGGCATCAGTCTCGAGGTCGACCCCGGGGAGGTGCTGTGCATTGTGGGCCCCAGCGGTTCCGGTAAATCGACCTTCCTGCGGTGCATCAACCACCTGGAACGCGTTGACGGTGGCCGGCTGTCGGTGGACGGTCAGCTGGTTGGCTACCGTCAAAAGGGAGACAAGCTCTACGAACTCAAGCTCAAGGAAGCAGCCTTCCAGCGCCAGGAAATCGGGATGGTCTTCCAGCGGTTCAACTTGTTTCCGCACCTGACTGCTGTGGAGAACATCATCCTGGCCCCCATGCGGGTGAAGGGTATTTCCAAGGCCAAAGCCACCGCCCGGGCCGTGGAACTGCTGGAGCGCGTGGGTCTGGGGGACAAGGGCGATGCCTATCCGGCGCACCTGTCGGGCGGGCAGCAGCAGCGCGTGGCCATCGCCCGCGCCCTGGCCATGGACCCGAAGCTGATGCTCTTCGACGAGCCGACCAGCGCCCTGGACCCGGAACTCGTGGGCGAGGTGCTCGACGTTATGAAGGAACTGGCCAGGAGCGGCATGACCATGATCGTGGTGACCCACGAGATGGGGTTCGCCCGCGAAGTGGCGGACACACTGGTCTTTATGGACGAAGGTGTGGCGGTGGAGGCCGGCCCTCCGCGGCAGATCCTGAGCGACCCGCAGCACGACCGGACCAAGGCGTTCCTTTCCAAGGTTCTCTGACGCCGGCCGTCGTCCGAGCGGCGGACGTCCCCGGGGTGGAACTTCCATACCGGGGCGCCAAACACTGGCACATTCTTCATGTGATCGCCCGCCATACGTGATGCGCTGAACTTCGGAGTCGGAGCGGCCGCCGTAGGACTCGCATGTCACAGAGTTACTGGCACTGCACACCATGGGACAGACTGTTGCCGTGAGCAACTCTCCCCGGACGGGCCTCGCCGTCGCAGGTCTCAGCCTGGGCACGGCCCTGAACCCGCTGAACTCCTCGATGATCGCCGTCGCCCTTGTGGTACTGCGCGCGGACTTCGGACTCGACGTCGCCACCGTCACCTGGGTGATCACCTCCTTTTATCTCACCTCCGCCGCGGGCCAGCCGCTGATGGGCCGGCTGGCGGACCGCTTCGGCCCGCGCCGGCTGTTTATGCTCGGCATGATCCTGGTGGCCGTGACCTGTGCGCTGGCTCCGTTCGCGCCGAACTTTGCCGTGCTGTGCGTGGCCCGGGCGTTTATGGCCCTGGGCACAGCGACCGCCTACCCGAGCGCCGTCGTGATGGTCGGTGCCCTCGCGAAGCAGGCGAACGTGAAATCCACCCGGCCGCTGGGCCGGATCCAGATGGCCAACACCTCCGCAGCCGCGGTCGGGCCGGTGGTGGGCGGGCTGTTGGTGGGTTTCGTCGGCTGGGAGGCCTTGTTCCTGATCAACGTCCCGCTGGCCCTGGCCGCGATCGTTTTGGTCCGGCAGTTCGCCCCGGCGGACGAGGACCGGGAACGCGGCCGGGCCTCGGAGCTGCTGCGGGACTCGGATATCCCCGGCATCCTGGCCTTCATCGGCTCCATGGTCCTGGTGATGATGGCGCTGCTCAACGTCGTGCCCGGCTACCGCTGGTGGCTGCTTGGCGGAGGGACCCTGCTGGCGGTGCTCTTTGTGTGGCGCGAGTTGCGCTTCGCCCCGCCGTTCCTGGATCTGCGGCTGCTGGGCAGGAACCGGCCGCTGCTGCTGGTCTACCTGGGTTTCGCCTTGTTCAACGGCGTCTACTACTTCGCGTTCTTCGGCCTGCCGCAGCTGCTGCAGGAAGCCGGGGGCTACGAGCCCGGTGTTGTGGGCCTGCTGATGTTGCCGCTGGCGGCGATGTCGGTGGTCGTCACGCCGTTCGCGGTCCGCGCGATCGACCGGTTCGGGGTAAAGCGGGTGATGATTGCCGGCGTCGTACTGCTGGTGTCCGCGTCAGGAATGATGTGGCTGCTGACCGCATCCTTCGCCATCCCGTTGGTCATGGCGCTGACCGCCCTGCTGGGCGTGCCGTACGGAGTGGTCAGCATCGCCTCGAGCCAGGGCATGTACGTCTCCACGCGTCCGGAGGAGCGCGGCGTGGCCGCGGGGATCTTCCAGACCTGCCGGTACCTCGGGGCGATCACGGCCACCGTGCTGATCGGCATTTTCTATGGCACAGGCGTTAACCAGGCCAACTGGGGGCTCATGGTCTTTGTGATGCTGGGACTCGGCGCGGTGGTGTTTGTGGTGTCGCTGCTGTGGCGGGAGCGGCGGCGCTGAGGTCCGGAGGTGCGGACTCCTGCGCCGCCTCCTCACTGAATGGGGGCGTCATAGAGGTAGTGCCGCAGGACGTCGGACCGGGCGGGGTCCCTGAGCTTCTCCATCGCCGCGGCCTCGATCCGGCGGATGTGGTCGCGGGTGGTGCCGTGAACTTTCGCCACCGCGTCCAGCGTTTGGCCTGCGCCGCCCGTCAGGCCGAAGCGCATCGCAATGATCCGGGCCTCCCGCCCCTCAAGGGTGCCGAGAACGGACTGCACCTTCGCTTTCAGCTGTTGATGGAAGAGTGCATCGCCCGCGTCGGGAGCGGAGGAATCCCACAATTGTTCGGCCAGGGCTTCGGTTCCGCCCCGGCCGTCGGGCACTTCAGCATCCAACGAAGAGACCGGCTGGTCCACGGCCGGCAGCCGGATACGCCTTGACTGGTTGGCCACCGCCCCGCTGATGGCACTCCGGATGTGCCACGTGGCGTGGGTGGCGAATCTGACGCCCCTGGCGAAGTCGAAGGTGCGGACGGCCCTATGCAGTCCCAGGTTTCCTTCCTGGAGCAAATCTTCAAAGTCGAGTCCCCGGCGGGTGTAACGCCTGGCGATCGACACAACCAGCCTCAGGTTGGCCTGGAACAGCGCGTCGGAAGCTTGCCTGCCGAGAAGGATGATCGTCCGGAGCTCCCTGGCGTGCTGACCGGGCCGCGGTGTACCGTCCGCCAGGAGCTGTTCCGCGAAGAGTCCGGCCTCGATCTCTTGCGCCAACTCAACTTCCTGCTCGGCGGTGAGCAAGGCGTAGCGGTTCAGCCGGCGCAGGTAGTCCCCGACGGCGTCGGTGTTTAGGTGAGTCAGTTCAGCCATGTCATCCCCTGTAGGACGGGTCAAGCTTGTGACGGCAGACTACGGTGCCGGTGTGACAATATCCGGGGGCGTGGGACGGTCATCAGCCAGCGCATCTTGACAGGCTTCCGGTCCCGGAATAACTTCGGCCTTAACGAGGCGTTTCGCCCGTTCCCCACTACTTTGCACAGTCTCCATCGGCGCTCCGCGCGGGCCGATTCTTTCTGGCGACGGAGCCGGTGCAGCTGGCCTGGGGGATCTAAATTCGGTCTCTCGCCTACAAGGAGTCGGAAATGTCGGAAGGTATTGGACTGATAGAACGGTTCTACAAGGACGTCATGGAGAGTGGAAATCTCGCCCTGATTGATGAGCTGGCGACGGACAGTTATGTGGATCACGAGGAGGGCCTCCCCGGGCAGCCGTCCGGCAAGGACGGGGTCAGATTCTTTGTGAACACCATGCGGTCGGCTTTCCCGGATATCACGGTCAAAGCGATCGAGCCCTCGCTGAGCGCCGGAAACATGGAGGCGTGCCACGTGATCCTCACCGGAACCCATCGTGGGGAAATGGCCGGCATCCCGGCAACGGGCAAGAGCGTCGAATTCGACTGCACTGACATCATCCGGGTCGAGGACGGCAAGGTGGCCGAGCACTGGGGGACCACCGACAACCTGGGCCTGATGCAGCAGATCGGCGCGGTGGCCGTTGGCTGAGCGATACCGACCCACGACGGCGGCCGGAACGACCGCCGTCGGCCACAACAAAAGGCTGTCCACGTTCCCCAGGGAACACGGACAGCCTCTGCTTTGTTGCGTCAGGCGCCTTGAGCGGGCGGCCCGTCGTGGCTTAGCGCTGTTCCTCCCGTTGGAGGGCTTTGTCGTGTTCGGCGTGGGCACGGCGCAGAAGGTCCATGACCTCGGTTTCATGGCGAATGAGCCCCTTGTACTTCTCCGGCAGCGTCCGCAGCTGCTCTTCTTCGCTGACCATCTTGGCGAAGATCCGTTCCCGTTCCACGATGTCGGTTTCGTAGTTGAGGTCCAGGTAGTCGACGGCGTGCCGCTTGGCGCCCGAGACGGCGTTCTTCGCCTTGCCCTTGGGGCTGAAGATGGAAGCCAGGACGGTGACGGTGAGGACTCCCAGGATCACCAGGAGCGAGGCGCCGGTGCTGATCTCGAGGACGGTGACGTGTTCGCCGTCGTTGATGAACGGCAGGTTGTTCTCGTGGAGGGCGTGCAGGACCAGTTTGACGCCGATGAATCCCAGCACGGCGGCGAGGCCGTAGGACAGATAGATCAGCCGGTCCAGCAGACCGTCGATCAGGAAAAACAGCTGCCGCAGGCCCATCAGTGAGAACGCCGTGGCCGTGAAGACAACAAAGACGTTCTGGGTCAGACCGAAGATGGCGGGAATCGAGTCAAGCGCGAACAGGATGTCCGTCCCGCCGATGGCCAGCATCACCAGGAGCATCGGGGTGAGGACACGCTTGCCGTTTTCGATCGTGAACAGCTTGTCGCCGTCATAGTGCGAGGAGGCTGGGAGGAATTTCTTGGCCAGCCGGACGATGAGCCCGTCGGATTCGTCGTCGTGCGCATTCGGCCGGAGCAGGTTGCCTGCCGTGAGCAGCAGGATGAGGCCGAAGATGTAGAACACCCAGGAGAAGCTGTTGATCAGGGCGGCGCCCAGGAAAATGAACGCCGTCCGCGCAATCAGCGAGAAGACGATCCCGAAGAGCAGCACCTTCTGCTGGTCGGCGCGGGGCACACGGAAGCTGGCCATGATGATGAGGAAGACGAAGAGGTTGTCGACGGAAAGGGCCTTCTCCGTGACGTAGCCGGCGAAGTACTCCGTTCCCATCTCGACGCCGCCGAAAACCAGCACGCCGACGCCGAACAGCAGGGCGAGGCCGACATAGATCGATGACCAGATGGCCGATTCGCGCAGGGTGGGGGTGTGGGCTTTGCGTACGTGGAAGAAGAAGTCGAAGGCCAGCAGGCCCACTATTCCGATGATCGTGAATATCCAGACAATGGTGGGGACTTGCATGCTGCCTCATTTGGTGTCGGCCGGTGTGGTCGGCGGGGGCTGGTCACTTAGAGGAACGAATATCACGCCCCGGGAGTGCCGGAATTCTGCAAATTCACGTGCGGGCGGCGCCGTGAGGCGGCCGCCCGCCGTCGTCGCGCAGCTAGACCTTCGGTGCGTAGGCCTTCGGGAGCTTCAGTCCGCGCTCTTCCATGACGGTGCGCAGGCGGGTGGGGTAGTCGCTGATGATGCCGTCCACGCCGAGGTCCATCAGCCGGTTCATGTCCGCGGTGGTGTTGACGGTCCAGGGGATGACCGGCAGGCCAAGTTCATGGGCTTCGGCGATCATTCCGGGGGTGACGGAGCGGAAGGCGGGGGAGATGACGTCGTAGCCCTGGGCGGCCGCGGCCTTGGCAAGGGATCCGCCGTAGGTGTCGATGTCGATCCCGCCGAGGTTGGGGCTGGCTCCGGGCCGGCCGACCTCAAGCCAGGCGTCGCCG